>JAPKZC010000647.1:422-2003 GCA_026394025.1 Candidatus Solibacter sp. | reverse complement strand
CGTGGTGGGGTACACTTCCCAGTCCGATGCCGGACCGGTCTGCTTGATCTTGTGCCAGCTTTCGCCGATCTTGAGCGAGTACACCAGCGGACCGCGCTCCACGGAAATGGAATTATTGAACCAGGTGGAAGTGCGCACCGCCATGGGGAAGCGCAGTTCCACGCGGTCCGCGTTCTTCCAATCGCGCTCGATGCGCAGGAACTCGCCGGCCTTCACCCCGGCGACGGCCTGTCCGTTCACCGTCACCTGCGCCGCCGCGGCCCACGCCGGAATCCGCAAGGCGAGCGGGAAGCGCGCGGTCCCCGACATCTTCACCGCCAGCGATACGGTCTCGCGAAATGGATAGTCGGTCAGTTCCTCAACGGTTACCGCGGTACCGCCGCGCACCGTGGTGGTGACTTCGCTTGGTCCGTACACCACAGCGGCGAGCCCGCCATCCGGCGTAGCCATCCACAAGCTGGCCGCCAGCTTCGGCCAACCTTGATGCATGTTCGCGGTGCAGCAACCGAAATTTGGCTCCAGTCCGAAGATGTTGCTCTCCGGACCGTTGGTGGCCCAGCGGCGATTGGAGATGGAGCACATCACCTGGTTGGCCTGCTGATCGTACTGGTGCGCCCAAAGGTCCGCGCTCAGCGTGGCCGGCAGCGCGTTGTAGGCGATCTTTTCCAGACGGTCGCCGAAGGCCGCGTCACCCAGAATCGCCGTGTCGGTTTCCAGCGAGAACATGGCTTCCACCACGGCGCATAGCTCGGTTCCCTGCGAGGGGTCGCGCCCGGCGTAATGCTCGTCCGCGCTGAAGATGCCGGAGGGCTGGCCATGGTAAAGATCGAGCGCGGCGAACATCTGGTACAGGCTGGCGCGGTCGCCCTTCTCGCCGGTGACCAGCCACCAGACGGCGGCGGCCTTCATCGCCATGGCGTTGTTCACGCCGTGGGTGGAGAGATTCGTGGCGCCGCGCGCCACCCTATCTTTGGTCTTGAAATCCGCGAACTGCGCCTGCCAATCGTGCCCCTGGGTGTGGAGTTTGCGCGCCAGGTCGAGCAGCGCTCGGTCGCCGTTGCGGTTGTAGAGCCAGAGCACGCTCAACACTTCATCGTGCCAGCGGAAGATGGCCCACTCCTTGAGCGGGCGCTCGTCCATGTGCCGCGCCTGGTAGGCGAAATATTTCTCCATCAGCGGAATCACGCGCGCGTCGCCGGACGCTTCCTGGTACTGGACGAGCGCCTTGAGCATGACGTAGTTCGGCCACCAGTCCAGGTTCTTCACGGGCCCGATGGCGCCATCGGGCTGCTGGTGCTCCAGCGTCCAGTCCATCCACTTCTTCACCTTGGCGATCAACGCCGCGTCCTTAGTGAGATAGGCCAGCGGCACCAGGCCATCCAGGAAATACGGCCCGCGCTCCCACCCCTCGCCGGATCCGCCGAGCCACGCGCTCTGTGGGCCGAGGTCCGGCCAGAACTCGTCGAGATGTCCGCTCAGCCCTTGCGTCTGCAAGCGCAGTTGTTCCAGCAGCCAGCCCTTCGGCATCACGGAGCCGAGCGGCAGGGCGTTGAACGCGTTTGGCTGCAACGGGCTCCGGTT
>JAPKZC010000647.1:0-398 GCA_026394025.1 Candidatus Solibacter sp. | reverse complement strand
CGGGGGTGACAATCACGGCAATCGCCAAGATCGGTAACAGATATCGAATGTACATTGACTCCAGTGTGCTGATCCCAAGGCCCGAACGCAAGACGGGTCAGGCGAACAAGCCCGGCAGTCGCTTGTCGGTGTCGCCGAAACGGTCCAACTTCACCCCCATGCGGTCCATCATCGAAAGATACAGACTGCACGCGCGGCGGTTGTCGTTGCCCTTGTCGAGGTAGTCCAGAATGCGGCCGGTCCGGATCGCGCCGCCGGCCTTTCCGGCGAGCACGATGGGCATTTGGTCGGCGCCGTGTAAATCGCCGTCGTACAGGCTGGAGGCAAACATCAGCATGGAATTGTCGAGCAGGGATTGTCCGCCTTCGTCGATCTGTTTGAGGCGCTGCACCAGATAG
>JAPKZC010000402.1:1136-10020 GCA_026394025.1 Candidatus Solibacter sp. | reverse complement strand
TGGCGGGGGCGTCGTCATCGTCATCACTGCCAAGTTCACCGCGGAACACGGTTTTGACGCGCAGGCGGACGCGCTTGCCATGGTCGAGAATCCAGTAGAAGAGCTCGGCAAGTTCGACGGGCGAAGCGGCGGCGGCGAGGCGTTTCTGGTGATCGGCGGGAAGGTCCGGGAAGACTTTGAGGTAGGCGTCGCGGAGTTTGACGAAGGCGGCGGGGGAACGGTCGGACTGGGCCAGGGCGGACTCCTGATTGAGGAAGTCGAGGGCGGCGCGTTGTCCGGCGTTCCAGGAGTCGAGGAAGCTGGGCTCGATGGCCTCTACGATGCCGACGAAGATGATGTCGTTGGCGGCGACTTCATTGCAGACCGACAGGGTGAGCTGGCACTTGCAGGCGTAGGCCGCAAAAGGGAAGAGGACCCAGAGGAGGGCGGCGCGGCACATTCCCTCATGATAGCGAAGTGACTTAGCGCATCACCTTCGCCAGGTCCTCATACTGATCGCTGGCGATTAAGTTGACACCGGCAGCAATCGCGGCCTGCCAGCGCGCAAGCACTGCAGGACGCGTTCCGAAGTTATACGAGTTGCCCCAACCTTTGTCTTCGCCTTCGCCGAAACCGTCCAACGTGTAGAAGCGGATCCAGTATCCGAGCTTGTGCGCGTGATCCACCAGGGCGCGCAGCCGGCGGTCGTCCCGCGGGGTCCAATCGCCGGCTTTGTGCTGGCCACCTTCCTCGACCGAGTACCAGGAGTTGTTCCACCAACGGCGATAGTTGGTGGGCGGCACGGACAGCAACTGTTCCGGCGGCAGCGCCGCCAGCAGGCGATCGTGCTCCTCCTTTGGCTTGGCGGGGATGTCTTTGGTGTGTGCCGACCCGAAGAGCCGCAGCTTGCCTCCCACCGCGACCTGTTTGAAGAAAACCTCTTCCTGAGCGTCGGCGTCCTCGGTCAGGACCAGCAACGGCTTGGGCTCGAAGGCCGCGAGTTGGCGCGGATCGGCGGTCTGTGCGGCGGTGGTAATCCAGCTCTGGTATTCGCCGAGCAGGTCCCAGACGGCGTGCAGCAACTCGGGCTGAAGGCTCTTGAAATCGAAATGGACCACGATGAGCGGCCAGCTCGCGCGGTGGTTATCGGCCAGCGCCTTTTCGACGATGGGGCGCACGCGTTCGAAGAAATAATCGCGCAGGGCGGGTTCGCTGCCGGTGGTTTTGGCGTCGTGCGAAACCACCGGCCGACCCTTGCCGGTGGCGGGATTGATGGCCCAAGCGAGATCATGCTCGATGCCCACGGGGAAACCGGTCTGGAGTGCGCGATCAATGCGGTCCTGGAACTCGCCCTTGTACGGATAGCAGTTGTGCGCATCCAATACCGGGCGGTTGTGATTGAGGAAGTCGAGGTTGGGTTGGCCAAACAGCGGCAAGGCCGCGAGGAGGAGCAGGAGAGTTCGCATGAAAGAGCAGGATAACCCAATGGGATTGCGATTGGATTACCCTAACTCACGCGAACGCAAGGGCTGCCTGCGAGCCAGCCGATCGATGTGGTGGGAATCGAGTTCGTCCCCGCCCAGTTTGGAGTTCGGCACGCGGATTGCGGTACCCTTGCCCATAGATGCCTTGCAGCCGCCATCCTCAACAACTTAGCCGTCAGAGCGGTGGCAGCCTGCCGCACGGCGCAAGCACTCCCGGCGGCAGCCTGCCGCGTGGGGAATCAGACCGATGAAAACCACCTTCTTTCTGCTGCTCTCCGCATCCGCCATGTTCGCCCAGGTAGTCCCCGGGCGATATATTTTGGAACTTTCCGGCGACCCCGCGGCGGTGGCCGCCGTCCAGCAGGGTGCCCGCCCCGGCGCGAGTGTCGCCGCGACAGCCATGGCCGCCAGGCGCGGCGCGGTGCGGCAATCGCAGGCGTCCGCGCGGACAGCCGTGGCGGAGCGCGGTGGAACCGTCGTCGAGAGCCTGGACACCGTTTTCAACGGACTGATCGTGAACATTCCCGACGAGCGCGCGGCGGAGTTGCTGCAAGTACCGGGTGCGGTGAAACTGCACGCCGTGCGCCGCGTGCGGCCCCTGCTGAGTCACGCCCTGCCGCTGCACAAGGTGCCGGAGGCGTGGAACCTGTTGCCGCTCGGGCAGAACGGCGCGGGGGCGGGGATCAAGATCGGCATGATCGACAGCGGCATCGACGTCAACAACCCGGCCTTCAGCGACCCGCTGCCGCCAGTGGACGGCTTCCCCAAAGTGCTCTACGCGAGCGATATCCGTTTCACCAATGCGAAGGTCATCGTGGCCAAGAACTACACCAAACTGTTGCCCGATGGGGGCGACCCAGACGCCAACGATCGCGATGGTCACGGCACCGGCACCTCGGTGGTAGCGGCCGGCGGCGCGACGAACACGCCCTACGGCCCGCTCACCGGCGTCGCGCCCAAAGCTTACATTGCCAACTACAAAGTGCTCGACGCCAATGGGGGCACGTCGGACGTGATCGCCAAGGCAATCGACGACGCGGTGGCCGATGGCATGGACGTGCTCAACATCAGCCTGGGCTCTTACGTGACATCTTATTCCGATATCGCCTCTAGCGAAGTGGGGCAGGCCGCGATCGCGCGCGCCACCGCGGCGGGTGTGATCGTGGTGGTGGCGGCGGGCAACACGGGGCCGGGCGCCGGGACCATCGGCGACTACGCCAGCGCGCCGGACGCCATTACGATGGGCGCGATTCACAACGATCGTTCGCTGGGTAATGCCGTCACGATCGATGGCGTTGCACCCTATGCGGCGTTTCCGGGCGATGGGCCAGACCCCGGGCAGGTGATCGCCGGCACGTTATTCGATGTTACCCAGATGGACGTGCGGGCTCCGTGACAGGCAAGATCGTGCTGGTGCTGCGCGGCACCTGCTCCTTCGCCAGCAAGGTCAATGATGTCGCCGCGGGCGGCGCGTTGGGGATCATTGTGTACAACAATCCTGCGGGCAACGCCTTCTCCCGTAGCAGCGGCGCGACTGTGGGGACGGCATCGCTGCCCGCCATGTTCGTCAATCAGAGCGAGGGCGCCGATCTCAAGGCGCGCGTAGCGCGGGATTCAGGGCTGCAGGTGGCGCTCGATTTCGCCGGCGTCACCGGGTTTCGCGCGCGCACCGACGTCAGCGATTTCTCCAGCCGCGGCCCCAGCGTGGGCAGCGCCCTCAAGCCGGACCTCGCCGCCGTCGGTGAAGAGATTGTCACCGGCGCGCAGAACTCGTACAGCAGCGGCGAATCCTACAGCCCGAGTGGCTTCATCGACACCGCGGGCACCAGTTTTTCCACGCCGCTTGTCGCCGGAGCGGCGGCGGTGCTCAAGGGCGCGCGACCGGGGCTCACGGTGCAGCAATACCGTTCGCTCCTGGTGAATGGCGCGGCCCCCGCGACGGCGGGCGAAGGCGTGACGGCCACACTGTCGCAGGCCGGCGCCGGCGTGCTGGACCTGGCGGCAGCGGTCGGCGGCACGGTGGCGGTGTACCCCACATCGCTCAGTTTCGGCACCGGTAGCACGCTAAACGGCACGGTGCAGTTCTCTCTCTCGAACGTGAGCGCGGCCGCCGACACTTACACGATTCAAGCCGTGCCTGCCGGCAACCATCCGGCGCCGTCGATTTCGACTAGTAGTCTGTCGCTCGATCCAGGCGGCGTGCAGCAGGTCCCGGTCACCTTGGATGCCGTTGGTCTCGCGCCTGGCGAATACTCCGGATATCTGCTGGTCTCCGGTACTGCCACCGCGAGCGTGGCGCGCATCCCGTACTGGTTCGCGGTCCCCGGTTCGGAGCCGGCGGGGATCTCGATTCTCTATCAGGACTATTATGATTACGCGCGTTCCTCCTCCACGCAGGCCGTGGTGTTCCGCGTGGTGGATGCGGCGGGACTGCCATGTACGGGATCGCTGCGCCCGCAATTCAAGCTGGCCGGATCTGGTACGGTGCGCGCCCTGTACGCCACGGGAGACATCCCCGGCACCTATGCCGTGGACATCCGGACCGGCACGGCCAGCATGCAGTTGGACTTCATCATCGGCACGGTGAGCGAGAGCGTCTACATCCCGGTGATCTGAGGGGCACTGATCTCACATTGACAAGTGGTAACAAAATTGTTACCATGGTCTCTGGATGTTCGAGCTTCGCGGCTACATCGACGGAGACGGGAATAGACCGTTCGCGGGTTGGCTCGAAGAGCTCGACGCATCGGCCGCCGCCAAGGTGACGATCGCACTTACGCGCATGGCGCAGGGGAATTTCTCGAAGGTGAAGGGCGTCGGTGCCGGCGTTTGTGAGCACAGGATCGACTTCGGTCCCGGTTACCGAATCTATTTCGGCAAAGACGGCGAACTGCTCGTGATCCTGCTGGGCGGCGGTACGAAGAAACGTCAGAGCAGGGACATTCAGGCTGCGCAGGAATGTTGGGCCGACTACAAACGACGAAAGAAACAGGAGATCCAGTGATGTCCCTTACCCACGACTTCAAGGAAACCATCCGTGCGCGGGCGCAGCGCGATTCGGATTTCCGCCAGGCCCTTCTGCGGGAGGCCGTCGAATGCATTATCAACGGCGACCTTGACACCGGCAAGGCCGTTCTCCGTGACTACGTCAACGCGACTGTTGGATTTCAGAACCTCGAAAAGCGCACCCATATCCCGGCCAAGAGTCTGATGCGCATGCTGGGGCCAAAGGGCAGCCCCTCGGCCGCAAATCTCTCCAGCATCCTGACCGCCCTGCAAAAGACGGAAGGCGTTCATTTCGAGCTGGCACTGAAGCGGTGATCCGGGGCCGGCACGGCGTCCGAGCTACTCAAAGAACAGGGGCAGTTGCTCGTCGAACTCCATGGCGCGGGATTGCTCCAACTGGCGGGCCTCTTCGGTGCGGCCCCAGCCATCGAGAATCCAGACCAGTTCGCGGCTGGCCTCGTCCACTACCGGGCGATCGTCGTGCTCTTCAGCCATGGCCCGCCATTGGGTCATGATCTCGAAGCACTCGGCGAGGCGGAACTGGTCGTGCGCCACGCGGCGGGCCTGGCGCGCCAGACGGCAGGCCTCGGTCCAATCCTCCACGGCATCGAAGGCGCGTGCCAGTTGGCGCAAGCCGTCCGGAGATGGCTCGCCGGGTTCGGTCGAGATCAGGGTGGAGCAACGTCCGCCGAAGATCAGGTCGGCGGGGGCGGCGCCTTCGAGCAGCACCAGAAAGCGGCGCGCCGAACAGAAAATGCGCAGGTGCTCGAGATTATCGGTGAGTTCGCCTTCGAGATGCAGACCCATCTGCCATGCCAGATCGCCGGCCATATCGGCCAGCGTGCCGGTGGCGCAATCGAGGCGCAGCACCGCGTCGAAATCGGAGGCAAAGCCGCGGGCGAATTCGCGGGCCAGCGCGATACCCGGCACGGTCTCGGTGCCGGGACGGTCGGCCAGCGCGATGCCGAGCACTTCCAGGTCGGCGGAGAATTCGGCGGCAGGCGGTTCGCCCGCTTCGCTGCCGCGCACCCAGCGCTTGACGTCGCGCAAGCGGGCGGCGTCGAACATGGGAGTGAGCACCTTCGGGGGGATACAATCGTGGCACTTGAGGAAGGCGATGCGCACGCCCTCGGCCGCCGGTTCCTTCACCAGCGCGTCTTCCCACTGGGCGCGGGGCCAGCGCGAAGGCAAGGAATTCCGCGAGAACAGCACGAGCACGATATCCGCCATGCGGGCTTCGCGGGCCTTCTCCGCCAGGTCCGCGCCATCGGGCATCTGCCCTTCGTCGAGGAAAACCCGCACGTCGGCGCCGCGTTCCAGCAGCGCGGCCAGGCGCTCCGCGAGGGCGCGATCGGCCGCCGCGTAGCAGGGGAAGATGGTCGGCGCGGTTAGAGTTTGCACGCCAGTGTCAGTCCGTCGCCCAGGGGTACGAGGCTCAGCGAGCCGCGCTGATCGGCGTGCAGTTTGCGATTGAAAGCGCGAATGGCCTCGGTGTCGGCATCGATCTGGCTGGCATCGATCACGGCACCGCGCCACAACACGTTGTCGATCACGATGAGGCCGCCAGAGCGCACCAGCACCAGCGCACGTTCGTAATAGTCCTCATAGTTCAGTTTATCGGCATCGATGAAGGCGAAGTCAAAGCTGCCGCCGTGCCCCTCGGCGATCAGCGAATCGAGGGTGGCGAGGGCTGGGCCGAGGCGCAGGTCGATTTTGTCCTCGACGCCGGACTCGCGCCAGATTCGCCGCGCCTGCCGCGTGTACTCCTCGCTTTGGTCGCAGGCGATAATCTTGCCGCCCGCGGGCAGCGCCAGCGCCACCCATGTGGAACTGTAGCCCATGAAAACACCTACTTCAAGCGTCTTCGTGGCGCCCGCCAGGCGCGCCAGCAGATGCAGAAACTGGCCCTGCTCGGGCGCGGTCTGCATGGAGGCTTGCGGATGCAGATCTGTGGCTTCGCGCTGCCGGCGGAGCACTTCGGGTTCGCGCAGCGTTACCTGGCGGATGTAGTCCGCGAGTTCATCGGTGATGGGAGTATGAGTACGCGACATGGCAAAGAGTCAATTTTACCCCGCCAGGAACATGGCGATGGCGGCGGCCGTCATTACCGCAGCGGCCAGCCAGCCGAACCATTTGAGCAGCGGCGGGTTCACCAGGTCGCCCATCACGGAGCGGTCGGAAGCCAGCAACACCACCAGTACGATCAAGGGTGGCGCGAGCACACCGTTAGCCACGGCCGACCAGAAGAGCATCTTCACCGCGTTCAGACCCACGAAATCCAGCGCCACGCCGAGCAGCATGGCGACGGCCAGCACGCCGTAGAATTTGCGCGCGAGCGCGGGCTTGCGGTCGAGCGAGCCGCCCCAGGACATCGCCTCCGCGATTGCATAGGCGCTCGACCCCGCCAGCACAGGCACGCCGAGCATCCCCGTGCCGATCAGGCCAAGCGTGAACAGCCAGTAGGCGCCCTTGCCGGCAAGCGGCTTCAAGGCCTCCGCCGCCTGGCTGGCGGAGGCGATTTGCGTAATCCCGTGAGCGTGCAGTGTCGCGGCCGTGGTGAGGATGATGAAGTACATCACCAGATTGGAAAAGAACATGCCGGCCAGCACGTCGATGCGCGCCCGCCGCAACTCCGCGTCGGTCGCACCCTGGCGCTTTGCCACGGTGTTCTTGCCCTCGGCGCGCTCTTCCTCTACCTCTTGCGCGGCCTGCCAGAAGAAAAGATAGGGCGAGATGCTGGTACCGAGAATTGCTACCAGCACGGAGAGATACTCGCGAGACCAGTGGATATCCGGCACGAAGGTGGCGCGCATTACGGCAGCCCAATCCGGTTGGGCGATAAACGCGGTGATCACGTAGGCGAACAGCACCAGTGTGAGCCACTTGAAAACGCGCGCGATGAAGCGGTAGGAAGTCCAGAACAGGACCCCAACAATCACCGCCGCGAACGCCGGCACAAGCCACGCGGAAGGAATACCGGTCACCATCTGGGTGGCTGCCGCCATGCCGCCCAGGTCGGCGGCGATGTTGATCACGTTGGCCACAATCAGCAGCAGGCATGCGCCCCACAGCACCCAGCGCGAGTATCCCCGCCGCACCACGGCCGCCAGGCCGCGACCCGTGGCCATGCCCAGGCGCGAGCACATCAACTGCACCGCCGCCATCAGGGGGAAACAGAACAGCGCGGTCCACAGCGGACCGTAGCCGAAGGCGGCGCCGCTCACCGAGTAGGTGGCAATGCCGGACGGGTCGTCGTCCGCCGCGCCAGTGATCAAGCCGGGGCCCAGTTCCGCGAAAAACTTCTGGATGGCGTGATTATTTCGCGGCATCCACGGGTTCCACCACCTCGGCATCCAGCAGGACGACCAGGCCTTCCTTGACCATCCCTCGGATTTCGGGGAGAACTTCGCGGATCTTGTGCTCGTTGTCGACTACCGTGATCACCACCGGTTTATCGTCGGAAACGCCAAACAGGCGTTTGCGATGCACCTTGCCGTGGCTGCCGAAACCCATCATGCCCGCCTGTGCCGTGGCCCCCGCCAGACCCAACTGGCGCAGGCGCCGCACGATGGCTTCGAACAACGAACCAGTGCCCCACAGGTCCGTCTCATCGACATAGATAACCAACATCTTCACCGGCGGTTTCATCGCTCCCCTTTCTTCGCCGTCAAATAGTACAGGCTCGGCAGCACCAACAACGTCAAGAACAAAGTGGAAAGCAATCCGCCCACCACTACGGTGGCTAGCGGGCGTTGGATATCGCTCCCGATACCGGTTGCCCGCGCCGCCGGCACCATACCCAGCAGGGCCACCAGAATCAACATCAGGCTGGGCCGTAACTGGCGCGCCGGCGGTTGATCTCTGAAATGTACAGCACCCCGCTCGTTACCGCCACTCCGAAGAGTGAGATAGAGCCCACGGCAGCGGAAACGCTGAGGTTGATGCCGCGCAGATACAGGAAGACGATGCCGCCCACCAGCGAGAAGGGCACGTTGACCAGCACCAGCCCCGCGTGCAACGCATCGCCGAAGGCGAAGAACAGCAGGGCGAAAATGATCCCGATGGTGATCGGCAGGATGATCGCCAATCGCTTGCGCGCCCGCTCCAGGTTCTCGAACTGCCCGCCCCAATCCACCCCGTAGCCCCCGGGGAGTTTCACGGCGCGCTCGAATTTGGACTGGGCCTCCTGGACGAAGCTTCCCTGATCGCGCCCGCGGATGTTGGTGCGAACCGAGATCTGCCGGATGTTCTCGCGCCGGGCGATGATACTGGCGCCGTTGACCACCTCAATGCGCGCCAGTTGCGATAGGGGCACACGCCCGCCATCGTGCGTGGGCACCAGAATATTACCGATAGCCCCGGCGTCAGCGCGCGATTGTTCCTCGAAGCGCACCGTTACGTCGAAGCGCTTCTCG
>JAPKZC010000402.1:0-1085 GCA_026394025.1 Candidatus Solibacter sp. | reverse complement strand
TCGAAGCGCTTCTCGCCCTCGAAAACCGTGCTGATCGGCCTACCGCCGATGGCCATTTCAATCACGTCCTCCACGTCGCGGACGTTGATGCCGTAGCGCGCCACGCTCCGCCGGTCGATCAGGATGCGCAACTGCGCCTGTTCCGATTCCTGCTCCAGGAAGGTGTCCGCCGCGCCCGGGATCTGGCGCAGTACGGTCAGGGTCTGATCGGCCAGCGCGCGCAGGCGTTTGAGGTCGGGACCGCTGATGATCACCGCCAGGTCGGCCGGCGAACCGGTGACCGCCTCGGTGACGTTATCGATGATCGGCTGCGTGAGACTGAAGTTCGCACCCGGAATCTGCTCGCGCAGTTTTGCGGAGATCTGGTCCACCAGGTCGGCCTTGCGTACGCCGGCGGGCCACGTGTCGTATGGCTTCAGCGCCACGAAGAACTCGTTGCGGTTGGGCCCGTAGGGGTCGGTCCCGGAATCGTTGCGGCCGGATTGCGAACTCACCAGTTGGATCTCCGGAAAAGTCTCCAGGATATGGCGAATCTTCCGGGCCTCATCGGACGATTTGTTCAACGAGATTCCCGCCGGGAAGTTGGCGCGCACCCAGATGGTTCCCTCGTCGAGTTGCGGCAGGAATTCGCTGCCTAGTTGCCCGCCCAGGACGAAGGCAGCAGCCACCACCGCCGCACCAAAGGCCACCGTCACCCAGGCGCGCTTGACGGTGGCGCGCAGCACGCCCTCATAGGCGTTGTAGAGCCAGCGGAGCACCGGGTTGTCCCAGGTCCCGCAGCCATTTCGGAACAGATAGGTGGCCAACACGGGAATCAGCGTCAGGGCCAGCAGCATGGAACCGAGCAGCGCGAAGCAGACCGTGTACGCCATGGGCGTGAACAGCCGCCGTTCCACGCGCTCCAGCGTGAACAGCGGG
Source organism: Candidatus Solibacter sp. (assembly GCA_026394025.1). Taxonomy (GTDB): domain Bacteria; phylum Acidobacteriota; class Terriglobia; order Bryobacterales; family Bryobacteraceae; genus Solibacter. The sequence continues at coordinate 167 of JAPKZC010000402.1, read as the reverse complement.
ATGTACGCCGAAATAATGATCAGCATGGAAAAGAAGATGGGCGATTCCACTTCGAGCGCGGCGTTGAGAATGGTCTCATAGACCCTAGCCCGGCTCCCCTGCTGTCCACGCTCGTGCATGAGATGCACGATGTGCTCCACCATGACCAGCGTGCCGTCCACGATGAT
>JAPKZC010000774.1 GCA_026394025.1 Candidatus Solibacter sp. | reverse complement strand
GATCAGTTTGGGGCTCTCCGGGGAATTCGGCCCCGGTGCCCACGTGGCGCCCGCCGCCAGCCGCGCCTGCGCCTCCGGAGACACCGTTCTGGGAACCGGCACCACTCGCGTGATGCGCGCCGTCCCGTCAGGGTCGAACACCGTGGTATCACCCGTCACTACCGGCGGGATTGATGCCTGCTGCGCCAGCACGACCGCCGCCGTACCCATCAGCCAGGCCGTTGCCAGCGGCACCCTGTACCGTTTTCTTCGTTGTGTCGTATCCATGAACATGTTTTCCGTCGATCAGAAGCTGAGGCGCAGCGCCGTTAGTGCCCCATCTGCGCTTTGACCTTATCCGCAAACAGGTCGCAGGCGTTGCCCCGTAGCGAGGTCTTCGCAACCGGCCCTTCCGCACTGAAATCCAGATAGCCACGTTTGCTGCTGTCGGCCTTTGGCCAGACGGGCAGCCCTCCTCCGTTCGGGTTCCCGGTCTTGGAAAAATTGGTCCAGTACTCCTGCATCTGCGCGGACAGCTTGCGGTCTCCGTCCTCGGACGCCTGTGGACTCAGCATCCCGAACACGTATTGCAGCTCCCAGGAATGCACCGCGCCGCGCGGTTCGTACCCGCGCGAAAACTCGAATTCGTAAGTGGGATACTTCGCGCTGTGCCAGCCCACTACCGTAACCGCCGAGCAGCGGAACGTCGTATCCGTGGCAAAGTGCGAGCCGGCGTCACCGTGGGGCGGGTAGGTCGTCCCCATCTCGCCATACAGTTTCATCGCCTGCGGGGCCGCGCTGCCATAGAAGTCCTCGGTCGCTTTCTTCAGCCCTTCCGCGCCGCCCGCCACGCTCCGCTCCCTGCCGTTGTTGCCGATGATCAACGGCACCGGAGCCTCCTCGCCCGCGCGGAAGACCTCGGCCGGCGGACGCGTGATCGCCCACCCGTCGATGTCCGGCTCCGGCCGCAGCGCTCCGCCTCCGCCGTAACTCGGCGACGCCTTCAAAACTTCCGCCGCCGGCAGTCCCCGCAGGTACTTGAGGGCGCCGGTGGCCGGGGCCTTCATGGCTTCCGCCAACTTCACCCCTGCCTGCTCCTTGCTGGCCCGTGTGGGAGTCAGTTCGCCGCGGATGATCACACTCCCGCTTTCGCCGATGGCATGCACGAAAAGCCCCTTTGCCAGCGGCGAGGTCATCAGCAAGCCGACGTCGTGAGCACCCGCCGACTGGCCGAAAATCGTAACATTGCCGGGGTCGCCGCCGAATTTCGCGATGTTGTCCTTCACCCACTTCAACACCGCAATCTGGTCCAGGATTCCGTAGTTGCCCGCGGCGCTATGCGGCGATTCGGCCGTCAGTTCCGGATGCACGAAGAAGCCGAACATTCCCAGGCGGTAGTTGATGGTCACCACCACCACACCGCGTTGCGCCAGTTTCTCGCCGTCGAAGGGCGGTTCGATTCCGGCCGCACCCATCGCCGAGCCGCCCATATTGGCGCCGCCGTGGATCCAGAACATCACCGGCTTCCGCGACCGGCTCGGCCACTCGGGTGCCCACACGTTCAGAAACAGGCAATCCTCGCTACCCGCCGCGGCCACTTTGTCGTTCCACCCCGCCGCCACCTGGGCGCAAGGCGCCCCATATTGGGTCGCCTCGCGAACCCCAGTCCAAGCCTTGACGGGCATGGGCTCGCGCCACCGCAGATCTCCCACCGGCGGTTGGGCGAACGGAATCCCCATGAAAACCGCCCCAGCATTCAGTGCCCGGCCAGCAACGCGACCTCCGGTTACCGCCACTTCCGGGCCCGGCGAAGCGGCGCCCAAGAAATATGCGCTGGCGAAGACCAACCCAACACACGCCGCAAGAAGACTGCCTGTCTGCATGAACGAACTCCTTCCGAAATCAATATTTGGATGGCGACTGACGACGTTTATCACGTCAACAGGGAGTGGTCAATAGGCCTCCATAACCGATGGGTTAGCGTAGAATCAAACAGTTAGGCTCTTGATGTCACACGTAACTTACTCGTTTGTCACCTGAGGGAAGTGTCAGAAGCTCGAATGTGAGGCGTCGGCCGGCGTACTCTGGACCATGGCCGGGGCGTTGGGAAGGCTGTGTCCGGGCTGAAGCGAGGAACCTGTTATGAGAAAGTCGTTCACAATCTTCACTCTGCTGCTGCCCGCGACATTATTCGGACAGGCCGCTGCCGGTTCGTGCGAGAAGCTGGCGGTGTTGGCATTGCCCAATACCACGATCGCCTCGTCGCAGCTGGTTGCCTCCGGGGAGTTCGTCTCCCCTCGGGAAGGCACTGCCAACCAGGCCGCTCAGAACGCGCAACTGTTTAAGGCGCTGCCCGCCTTCTGCCGCGTGGCGGCCACGCTCAAACCGAGCAGCGATTCCGATATCAAGATCGAGGTGTGGCTGCCGGCGGCGGGCTGGAACGGCAGGTTCCAGGCCGTCGGTAACGGCGGCTGGAGCGGGGCCATCGGCTACCCTGCGCTGGCCCGCGCGGTGGCACGCGGCTATGCGGCGGCTTCCACCGACACCGGGCACTCCGGTGAGCGAGCCAGCTTTGCCATGGGCCACCCCGAGAAGTTGATCGATTTCGGCTGGCGCGCCGTCCACGAGATGGTGGTCAAGGGAAAGGCTATCACGGCCGCCTTCTACGGGGATGGCCCCAAATACTCCTATTGGAACGGCTGTTCCTCGGGCGGCAAGCAGGGGTTGAAGGAGGCGCAGAAGTTCCCGAACGATTTCGACGGCATCATCGCCGGCGCGCCGGCCAACAACTGGGTCCACCAAAAGGCCGCCGTGATCGCGGTCTCACAGACCGTGCATAAGGACCCGGCCGCCGACATCCCGGCGAGCAAGTACCCGCTGATCCACAAAGCCGCCCTGGATGCCTGCGACGCTCTCGACGGCGTCAAAGACGGCATCATCGAGAACCCGGCGGTGTGCCGCTTCGACCCGATCGTGCTCCAGTGCAAGAACGGCGATGCGAGCGACTGTCTGACCGCGCCGCAAGTGGCGTCGGCCCGGCGGATTTATGGTCCGGCGAAGAACCCGCGCACCGGCGAGGAAATCTTCCCCGGCCTATTACCCGGCAGCGAGTTGGCCTGGGCTGTGCAAGCCGGCCCCGAACCGCGCACGGTGGCGGTGGACCTCTACATGTACGTGATCTTCAAAGATCCCAAGTGGGACTACATGACGCTGGATCTCGACAAGGACGTGGCTTACGCCGACAAAGTCGAGGGCGGGCTAATGGCCGCCACCGATCCCAACCTCAAACCGTTCTTCAGCCACAACGGGAAGCTCCTCATGTACCACGGCTGGGCCGACCCCAATATCGTCCCGACCAATAGCGT
>JAPKZC010000726.1 GCA_026394025.1 Candidatus Solibacter sp. | reverse complement strand
GGCAAGTCGATCGTCGCTTCGATAAACCCGTCCGCCGCGCGGGAACGGATTTCTAAACTGACTTTGCCGAAGTACGTAGCGCCGCCTCCCAGTTCGATGCGCTGGCCGTGACGGAACCACGCCCGCGGAGCGCCGGAGGCGATCCACAGCGTGTCGCCCTCTTCGCGCAGAAGGATCTGGCGCAACCAGGTGAGGAAGCCGGCTTCATCCGATGTTTTAAAGAAAGGCCCATTGCTGGTGCCGAACGAAGGAGCCCATTCGGTGAATGCATTCACGTCCGGATAGTAACTCGTCGCGAAAGTGTTATAGAACGGGCGCAGGGCGTGGGGGATCGCGTCGCGCCGCAGGTATGTCATGGGCGTGTTCACAAGGTTCGGCTGCAAGGTGATGCCGCCGCGACTGAACCAGTCGCGCTCGGCGACCGAGAACGACCACGGAGCCATGAAGAGGTTGTCTTCGTGGTCCTGAAGTATCCACTCGGTGATCTTCTCATCGGGTGACCCGGTGTCCACCATGGCCAGGGCTCCGTACAGGATATTGCGAATCCAGCCCAGATCGCGACCGTGCATATGTGTGCGGGACGGTATGGTGGGGACCCACGTGCCATCGCCCAGCGGCGCCACCGGAGAAGCGGCCATGGAGCGCAGTGCCGCCGCGCGAATATCTTCGCGATAAGCCTCCGCCTCGCGAGCATAGCGGCGGCTTAGTTCCGGCTGCGTGTCGCCGAGCGCCAGGGCGAAATACCGGAGACCTTTGTAGGCGTAACCATTCACCGCGTACCAGTAGAGCCACTCTTCGTTGTCCTCGAGTTGTCCGGCGGGCAGGAGACCGTATTCCCAGACTTTGCGGCCGTCTTCATCGGTGCGCATGGTGGCGGTGCGCTCGGAAAGAATCCACTCCGCGGCCTTCTTCATGCTGTCGCTGTGCGAGCGCAGCCACTCGCGGTCACGGGTGAATAAGTAGTGCTCCGAGAGTGCCCACAGAGTCCAGCCGTGGTTCAAGTTGTAGCCGGAATGTGTGTAGTCGTGGTCCTTGTCGAAAAACACGCCGTGATAGATGGCCTTACCGTCGCGGAAGCGGCCGGGGAAGGGCTTGGAGCCTTGCCGGGCCACGAACGGCTCCAGAAACCGCGCGGCCCAGTCGTGCAAGCCGCGCATATCGAGCAGACGTGCCTGCATGCTGGTTTCGTTGGCGAACATGTTGTAGTTGTATGTTCCGCAAGGGCCCATGTATAAGCCACTGGGAACGTCGCGAAATACCGAGAGGAGCATGTGCTGCAACACGGACCGGTGGAAGCGGTTGATGATCTCATCCGGCACGTGCAGTTTCATACCCATGTCGATGTTGCTCCGCCAGAAGGCGATGATCCGCTCGCGGCTCGCGTCGTAATCGACGGCGGCGATGCGTCGCATGAGCGCCGGATCGGTGGGCGGAAAGAAAGTCAAGCGGACGTGGAACGTCACCGTGGCGCCGGGAGCGATTTCGGAATCCCATCGGGCCGCCTGTCCGCGATAGCCGGCCTCCGGCGGCATGGAGGCCACGGTGAAGCTACCCGTGGAGGCCTGGAGCGCGGCGCGAAAACGGCCCGCGGCGCCGGTGAGAATGCCGTCACTGAGCCGGAGCGATTCCACCGGACCGACGTGCAGCCACAAGGGCGCGCGCTCCGCATTTGGCGCCCGATTGGTGGCCGCGATCCTCATGAGGAGCACGCTGGTTTCGTCGCCGCGGTTCTTCTGGGGATCGAGCGGCGCGTCGAGCAGGGTGACGAAAGCCTCCTGGCGAAAATGAATACCGCCGGTAGTCCACTCCGTCACCGCGACGGGCAGGTCGTCGTTCAGAATCTTCTGGCGCGCGGCGCCTTCGCGTTCGCGGAAGTCGGGTACCGCGCCGGTTCCGGTGCGCCAGGTGATGGTATTGCCGTCCCAGAGCATGCGGGCTTTCTCATCGGCGAATAGCTTGGACTCGCGTTTGCCGATGAAGGCGTTGCCGTTGAACAGCAGGCCGTACTTCTCGCGCGTGCCG
>JAPKZC010000294.1:10739-14807 GCA_026394025.1 Candidatus Solibacter sp. | reverse complement strand
AGCGTGACGTTTTGGCCGCCGACCAGGACGGTGGCCGACCGCGGCATGTCCGGATTCGCCGTTACGGCAAGGGTCACGATAGCCGGGCCTGTGCCGAAGGGGTCGCCGGAGACGGCGACCCAGTTGGGCAGAGTTTCGACGGTCCAGGGGCAAGAAGCGCCCGCGCCGATATTGACCGTGAGAGTGCCGCCGGTGCTGGCGACTTGCAGCGCGGTGGGCGTTGGCGTGATGGCGCACGCGGTTCCGGCGGGAGTGAGCACGCGCACGCGGTGGCTCGCGGGGTCCGCCACATAGACGTTACCGGTGGCGTCCACGGCCACGCCCTGGGGCGTGGAAAGTCCGGCGATGGCGGTGATCTTGCCCTTGGAGACCTTGAGGACGCGGTAGCTGTCGGTGATGTAGAAATCGCCCGACGGGTCCGCAGCGACGCCGGTGGGAGTGGACAGCATGGCGCTGGTGGGTGCGCCGCCAGAGCCGCTGGCGCCGTAGGCGCCGTTGCCGGCCACCGTGGTGATGACGCCATTGGCCACCATGCGCACGCGATTGTTGCCCGAATCGGCGATGTAGAGATTGCCCGCCGCCAGGGCCAATCCGGATGCGCTGGAAATGCGTGCGGCGGTGGCCACGGCGCCATCGCCCTGATAGCCGACGCCACCATTGCCCGCGGCGGTAGTGATGACCCCGTTCGCAACCAGGCGCACGCGATTGAGATCAGCGATATAGAGGTTGCCCGCGGTATCGACGGCCAGCCCATCGGGAGCGGACAACTGGGCCTTGACGGCCGGGCCGTCATCGCCCAATGTGGACCCGCTGCCGGCGAGCGGGGTAATCACTCCGGCCGAGATCTTGCGCACGCGCAGGTTGGCGCCGTCGGCCACGAAGACACTGCCCGCCGAATCCACCGCGATGCCGGAAGGCGTCAGGCCCTGGGTACCCGTGCCCGCGAGCTTCTGCATTGTGCCACCGGAGACTTTGAGGACGCGGCCCGTCCCCGCATCGCCGATGTAGACATTGCCCGCGCCATCCACGGCCAGGCCCTGCGGCGAAAGAAGCTGGGCACTGGCGGGCGGCCCATTCTCGCCCAGCGGAGCGCCGCCGCCGGCAACGGTGGTGATGACACCACGCGCGATCTTGCGGACGCGGACGCCATCCACCAGGTAGAGGTTATCGGACGCATCGAACGCGAGGCGCAGCGGGGCCGGCAGACCGGCGGCCAGCGCGGATACCCCCTCACCGCTGAATGTCAGGGCGCCATTGCCGGCAACGGTGGTGATCACACCGGTGGTTACCATGCGGATGCGGTTGTTGCCGTAGTCGGCAATATAGAGGTTGCCGTTAGAATCCACGGCCACGTCGGAGGGCTGGCGCAGGGTGGCGTTGGTTGCCGCCGCCTTGTCGCCGGTGAAACCCGCGGTGCCGGTGCCCGCCAGGGTGGGGATGATGCCACCGGAGACTTTGCGAATCCGGTTGTTGTAACCATCGGCGATATAGAGGTTGCCGGCGGCATCGAGCGCGATACCGGAAGGGCCGGCCAACTCGGCGTTGATGGCAAGGATGGCGTCGCCGTTGTAGCCGAAGGAACCGGTTCCCGCAACCGTGGTGACGGTTCCGCCGGTGATCTTGCGGACCACCTGATTGAAGAAATCCGCCACATACACGTTGCCGGCACGGTCGATGGCGACTGAGGCGAGTCCATCGAACGCAGCGCGGACGGCCGTGTCGCCGTCGCCCTCGTAGCCTTGATCGCCGCTGCCCGCCAGCGTGCCGATGACGCCGTTGGCCACTTTGCGAAGGCGGAAGTTGTTGGCATCGGCGAGGTAGATGGCGCCCGAGGGATCGACGGCCAAACCTCTGGGGCCGGAGAGTTGGGCGCCTGAGGCCGGGCCGTTATCGCCGCTGAAACCCCTGGTCCCATTCCCCGCCACGCGAAGCAGAGTCCCGGTGGCGGCATCGAGTTGCAACACCAGGTCGTAGTCGCCCAGGGAGAGAAGTAAGTTACCCGTACGGTCGACGGCGATTCCGTAGATGCTGCCCAGGCTGGCGGAAGTGGCGGCGACGTTTTCGGGCAGGGCTCCGCCCGCAAAGGTCTTCATGGTGTAGGTCTGGGCAATGGCGGAGCTGGTAATCACCAAAGTTAGTAGGGCAGGAGTTCGCAAACGCATCGGACACCTTCATAAAAAGAGTAACAGATGTTAATATCACTAACAGTGGAGGATTTGCTATGCTTCGACGGCGCCTCGGACTGCGCATCCTGCTTGCGGTCCCCTTTCTGCTACCCGCCAGGGCCGCGCAGACTCCGCTGAAGTTCAGTGCCGGCGGCACCACTAATTACGGTGTCTGGTCGGGCGCGGTCCGTGTCTCCTCGTCGGCGTGGAAGCCGGGCGACACCGTCGCGGTGGATGCCAGCCTGAACATCTCGCCGGAACATCTGCAAAACCTGGCCGGCGCGGGGATCAAGGCCGACAGCTTCATCCTGCTGGTGACGGCGGAGCGCGCCTTCGATGCCGGCGGCCATCTGCGTATGGCCAATGAACAGAACATGTCCACCCTGCTGACGCCGACCGGACTGCCCATCGAAGGCGGGCCGCAAGGCGCTGTGACTAACCGTTTCGGAGGGCTGTTCCGGACCCCGCTGGACCTGTTCGTGAAGGTGCCGACCACGGTGCTCGGCCTGATGCCCGGGAGCCAGACGGTGCTCTTCCACGCGGCGGGAAAACTGCCGGCCGACCTGCCACCGGGCATCTACCGGCTGCGCCTGGACTTCGGCGTGGCCCGGGGGAGCAGCAACTACACGCTGAATGGCGAAGGCTTTGCGAACCAGCAGTTTTTCCGCGGGGCGGTATCCGTCACGTACGTCTATTCGCCCCTGATCCCGGCCGATGGCATGACCGTGAAACGTGAAGCGATCAGCGGAGCAAGCATCCAGCCGCGCATTCCCTGGGTGCTGCTGGGTGGCTACAACTCCAACGGGTACCGCGGCGTGGTGGCGGAGGAAGACGAGCCGTATTTCGCGATTTCGGCCCGCAACCTGATTCAGGACGATGTGGTGCTGCCGCGCTTCGACGGGGCCGGCAAACCGTACGCCTACTCGCTGGAACCGCAGTTTCAGGCCGACACCGTGGACGCCTGCTGGAACATCCCCTGGAACTACACTTCGGGCGAGATCTCCGTGGAGGTGACCCGCCCGGATGGCGTCACGGTGCCGCTGGGCGAGTTCCCGTTCGTGCGGCAGTCCGGATATACGGCGAGCACGGGGAGGAGCGCGCTGACTGCCTGGACGCCGCCGGCCTACGGTCGATACACCGTGAAAGCCACCGGCTGGATCCGCGACATCTGGGGAAGGAAGTATGAAGGCGGCGGAACCTATCGCTTCTGGATCGCCAACCGCATGACGCTGGCCACTGCGACGTTTCAGGGGATGCCCTATCCGGTGGGCGCCACTTACGGCCGCGATACAGCCTTCTTTCCCGCGGTTCCGGCCGATGTAACGGTGACTGCCACGCTATTCCCAGACTCCGATCCGGCCAAGGCCCAGACTGTGACCTGGAGTGGCAAAGCCAATGCCGCCGGAGTATTCGGCGCACTGCAAGGTAATAAGTCATTACCTCTCTCGGCGCAAGGAGAATACTGCGCCAAGATCCTGGCCACTTACACTGATGCGGGCGGCCACTTATGGGTATCCGCGATGCGTCATGCGGGAGTGGTTTACGACCCCAATGGCCCCATTGTGGCGCGCGGCAAGAAGTTATACGTAGGCAGTAAGTATGTGGAACGAGGCGACACCCAGGACGAGGGTTACATCGACAGGACTACCGGCGCCGAGCACCTGGTGCACATCAACTTTCCGTACAACCCGAGCGACGTCCTGTTGATTGCCAGTGAAGGCCAGGGAGCGGACAAGATCATCCCGACCATGACCTACGAAACCAAGGTCAATCCGCAGCGCAACGATTCCCAGTTGAATACCATCGGCGCCACTAATCTGCAATTGAAGACTTCGAACGGCTACTCGCCGCATATGTTCCCGGAGTTTATCACCGACTGGGCGTATTACTACGGCGCGGCCGC
>JAPKZC010000294.1:6679-10667 GCA_026394025.1 Candidatus Solibacter sp. | reverse complement strand
CCCCGGATTCGTGGCGCGGTTTATCGTGGGCGAGAACATGGTGCGGGCGCCCTACTGGTCGGTGAGTCCCAACTCCTTCGGCGGGCAGATCAATGCTTCGATCAACGGCGACATGCCCGGCGATATCTATCGCCTGATGGGCGGGGTGGTGCTTCGTCAGGCGGGCGCCGCGCCGGCGTATGCCGGTTACATTTCGAGCGCGTTTCTCTTGCCCCAAGGAGTGAAAAACAATCGCATTATCGCGCCGGGGGCGGAGGATCTGGTCTCGTCCACGGGCCAGGCCGGCCGGGTTTTCCTGGTGGGGCCGCGTCCGGGCATGACTTATGCCGTGGGAACCACCTTCGGCGCCGGGTTACAGATCGACCCCATCGTCCCGGTGGACATCACTTTCAAGTTGAAATTCCCCGACGGCCGCACGGTACAGACCAGCGGCGTATCCGACGCTTACGGTTCCTTCTCCGGCAAGGACAGGTGGGTGCTGGACACGCCGGGGATCTACCAGTATTCGATCGACGCCAACTGGAACGGCCACGCGGCCGTGATGCCCGGGTTGCCACCGCAAGGCGGCGAGTTGTATGTGCTGGAGGCGCAGCCGCCGCCGAATGCCAAGGGTATGCAAGTGACGACGCCGGACGGAACCACGTTCGACGCGGTGGCCGGAACCCACATCGTGGGTTCCAGCACAGCCGACACCGTGCACTACACGGTGATCATGCCCGGCGCCGTGCTGGACCAGGGCGACCTGACGGTCACCCGCGGGCAGTTCGATTACTACTTCAACCCTGCCGACCTGCACAACCGCGCGCAGATCTATGACGTCACCGACCGGACCACCGGCAAGCCGGTGCTGGGCGACGTGGTCCACCTGACGCTGTTCTCGGCGGAAAAGACCGCCGATGGGCAGACCTACCATTCCTTCCAGCGAGTGATCGTGCGCGGTAATCAGGTGAGGGTGGCGAAGTAGCGCAGAGCCGGACCTCGGAGATCGCACCAGCCGCTACCGCATTTTGAGGTGAACTCGCGCTGGAGCCAAAGCCGCTCGCTAAGAGACGATATGTTCGGTTCGCCATTCTTCATTCGGCCAGCTCTTCACCTTATACTTGAGAGGGACTTAGAGTTGGGTTTGAATCGGCTTTCGGCGCCGACCTGCCGTTGAGGAGTTCATGGCCGTATTGATTGATGCGATTGACGTGAAGCGAAGGACTTTGTTTGAGATTGACAACACTCCGTTCTCATGCCTGGAAGCGGAGGTGAACACACCTACCGCCCGGGGCGGCCAGACCCTGGTCCGCCTGAAGATCCGCAACCTGCTCACGAACGCGGTCTTTGAGAGGACATTCAAGGCGGGTGAGAAGTTCAGGGAGCCGGATCTCCAGTTGGTTTCGGCCTCCTATCTGTACAGCGACAGCAGTGGTTCTCACTTCCTGGACCAGGAGAGCTTTGAGACTCTCAGCCTTACCGATGAGGTGACCGGGAACGCGCTGGACCTGCTGACAGGCGGCACCCTGGTGGAGGTGCTCAAGTACAACGGCAATCCCATCGGCTTGGAATTGCCAACGTTCGTTGAACTGGCGGTGGCCCACACGGAGCCCGGTGTGCGGGGCGACTCATCGAGCGGCAGCGTGACCAAGCCAGCCACGCTGGAGACCGGTCTTGAGATCCGGGTTCCCCTTTTTATCAAAGAAGGCGAGAAGGTAAAAGTGTCGACGGAGAGCCGGGGGTTTGCGGGGCGGGCTTGATTTCGTTCTGGAGCAAGGGCTAGGGAGAGCGCAAAATGGGACAGGTACCACGCTGCAATCGTCAGCGTAATTTCAGAGGCCGGGAAGCGGTGGCGGAATTCTGCCTGTTTCTGGCGGTGGTGGGGTATCCCACCGGCAAAGGTTGGGCGGCCTCCAAGCCGGATCTCGGCGCCAACGTGCTGATCTTCAACCCTTCCATGCCGGCAGCGGCCATCCAGGAGCAGATCAACAAGGTTTACAGCATCCAGCAAAACAGCCAATTCGGTTCGGCGCGCAACGCCTTGCTGTTCCTGCCTGGCGCCTACAAGGTGGACGTTCCGGTGGGGTACTACACGCAGATCCTGGGATTGGGGGCTTCGCCCGACAAGGTCCACATCACGGGCAATGTGCACTCAGACGCCACCCTGCCGAGGAACAACGCTACCTGCACGTTCTGGAAGGCGGCCGAAGGACTCTCGGTGACGCCCACGGGCGGCACCATGAAGTGGGCCGTTTCACAGGCTGTACCGTTCCGCCGCATGCACATTCGGGGCGATATTGTGCTTCACCAGGACGGTGGATGGGCGAGCGGCGGCTGGATGTCCGATGCGTTGATTGACGGCAACGTGGCCTCCGGTCCCCAGCAGCAGTGGATCTCCCGGAACACCGAGTGGGGCGGTTGGACAGGCGCGAACTGGAACATGGTTTTCGTCGGCGCGGTAAACGCGCCGGAGGGCGCCTGGCCCAAGCTTGCGATCACCAAGGTCGCGCAGACTCCAATCGTTCGCGAGAAACCCTTCCTTCAGGTGGATGCCAAAGGGAACTACAGCGTCCGCGTTCCGTCGCTGCGGACCAACAGCTCGGGCGTTTCGTGGCGCGCCGGATCGACGCCCGGGAAAGACATTCCCATCAGCCGGTTCCATATCGCCCGGCCGGACGTCGATACCGCCGCCACCATCAATGCCCAGTTGGCCGAGGGGAAGAACTTGTTGTTTACACCCGGCATCTATAACCTCCACGACACGATCAAGGTTACGCGCGCCAACACGGTGGTGCTGGGCCTGGGCTTCGCAACCCTACTGGTGAACAACGGTGTGGCGGCCATGTCCACGGCGGATGTGGACGGCGTAATCATCGCCGGCCTGCTCTTCGACGCGGGACCCGTGAACTCGCCCGTCCTGCTGGAGGTGGGCCCGGACGGAAGCAAGGCGCGCCATGCCGGAAACCCCATCTCTCTCCACGACGTCTTCTTCCGGGTGGGCGGCGCCGCGGTGGGGCGCGCGTCGGTCAACCTCAGGGTCAACAGCAGCGACACCATCGTGGATCACACCTGGATCTGGCGCGCGGATCACGGTGTGAACCAAAGCGTGGGCTGGAAGGTCAATACCAGCGCGAACGGCCTGGTGGTGAATGGGAACGACGTCACCGTCTATGGTCTATTTGTCGAACATCACCAGGAGTATCAGGTAGTCTGGAACGGCAACGGCGGGCGGGTCTACTTCTACCAGTGCGAAATTCCCTACGACCCTCCCGACCAACCGAGCTACACGAGCGCACCCGGCACGAACGGCTGGGCCGCGTACAAGGTGGCCGACAATGTTACCAGCCATGAAGGCTGGGGACTTGGCGTTTACAGCGTCTTCCGGAATAAAGGCGTGGCACTGACCCGGGCCTTTGAGGTTCCCGACAATCCCCGCGTCAAGTTCCACGACTTGATCACGGTTTGCATCGGCGCGAACGGCGAAATCAGCAACGTCATCAACAACACGGGGGGGGCAACCACGCCGAACGTGCGCCTCACGCCCAAGGTCACGGAGTTCCCTTAGGCGCAACACTGTTCACTTAACGTGTTGGGCGCCTGCGAGGCTTCTTGCCGGTGTCGTGTCAGATCACAAATTCCCACGTCGCCTGATTCTACGCGCCGCAATGGGAGCAGCAAGACGGGCTTGGGCGCTTCTGGTCGACGGGCCACGATTCGGCCCATTACCGTCGCCAAGGGGACCTCCCGGTACTGATCCGGCCGCGCGTTCCGTGGTGCGATGGGGATTTATCGCCAGGAACGGCAATCGCGCGGGCCAGCCCGTTCTGCCGTAGGTCAACGGGCTCCACATACCAAGGCGTCCGCATCCCAAGAATGGAAGCGTATTGCTTACGATCCAGCATTGGCCCATTATCGGGCACCTTGCCACTAAAATGGCGAATGAGGGAAAAAACCGTTGCGAATCTTGTTCACAACCCCGCCGGCATGTGCCCTCGTTGTCGCCTTCGGC
>JAPKZC010000294.1:0-6623 GCA_026394025.1 Candidatus Solibacter sp. | reverse complement strand
ACCTGCGGCTGCTCGCAGTGTGCGCACTCGCCGGTCCTGGCCGTAGACGATGGTTTGACCGTCGGCCGCAAGCAGTACCTGGGTCACCTCCGCAACACCGGCCGGATTCGGACTTGCGATCCGCTTGCCGGGCGTCCGCTTGCCACTGGCAAGATCGATCTCGTTCAATTGGACAGCGCCATCGAGAAACGACCTTACAATTACCTTTTGTCCGTCGGGGCTCCAACGGACCAGGCGGTCGCCCGCAAGAGTTCCGGGGACATCCGCGGCGGCTCCGTCGCCGATCGGATACAGGCGCAGATGGCCGTCAGGAGAGCGTCCGGCCACCTTGCTCCCATCCGGACTGAGACCGCGGCCTTCCAGCGAAACACCCTCCGGAGTAATGGACCGGGCCTTGCCTGCCGGAACCTCCTGCATCCAGATGCGCGAGCCGCGGCCAGCCTCATTGCCTTCAAAAATGATTCGCCGCGAGTCCGCGAACCACTGGGCCGCCGTTTGATGGTTCAGACCGGAGCCTGGGATGACTTGCGGCCCGGCCGACTGGTATTGAAACAACACCAGTCTCTGCGGGTCCGCATACTGCAACGCCAGCGCGTAGCGACCGTCGGGCGAAAGGGCCATGGCGTCGCCCTCGCCCAGGCGAATCGGCGCGGGCTCACCCAGGTTGCGCATGTAGAGGCCGTAGGAGCGGCCGCCGGCCTCGCCGTACTGCGAAAACAACAGAAACTTGCCGTCCAGCGACAGGTCGCCCGGAAAGCCGGAGCCAAGCCAATCCAACGACTGGTCGGCCGAGGCGCCAGGCAGAGAGGCCCAGGTCTCGTGCCGGTCGTCGTCGAACGTTGTGAACAGCAGCGTGCCGCCGGGACTCAGATCGTGCAGCTTGATGCTCATCGGGAACTGGAACACCAGGCGCGGTGTCTTGCCCGGCAGGCCTGCATAGATGCTGTCGGCGTAACCGGTATTGGACGCGGCGTACCAGACTTCGGAGGCGTCCTTGGTCCAGACCAGCCCCTCGATGGATTCCCATTCGCCAGAAAGATCCTGTGCTTTGCCACGCAGATCGACGCTGAGGACGCGGCCCCGGTCGTCATCCCGTTTCTGATGATCGGAAAAGGCGATCCGATCGCCGCGCGGAGAGAAACGGAGGTCCCCCAGCCAGCCGGCCGTTTGGTAGAGTATGTTGCCGGCGGGGTACTCGAGCCGGTGCATGCCTCCGACTCGGCGCACCACGGCCAGTGCTTTGCCCGATGGCTCCCAGTCGGCTTCGGAGATGTCCGCCATCAGGGTTTGCGGCGCTCCGCCGTAGAGGGGCATCACACCCAGCGTCCCAGTCTGGCTGTTGTCGCCGGCGTAGCGGCAGTTCATCACCACGGCCAATTCGTTGTTGGCCGATATCGAGAGAAGGTGTCCATTCCGCAAGCCGATGCTGCGGGCTTCCGGAGAACCGCGGCCGGACAGGAAAAGGTCTCCCGCCTCGCCATTCCATGCCGCGCTGTAGACCACCACCGCCTCGTCGGGACCGAACCGGGCGGACGAAACGAAGCCGTGTTGAAAGGTGACCTGGCGAAACGCTACACTTCCGTTGCGCCACGGCAAACGGCCGGCCATCCAGCCGACGGCAAGAGCGGCAAGAACCAGCGCAAACGCGAAGACCCAACGGAATGGGCTTATCCGCCGTCGCGGAGCCGCATCCGGCAGCACGGCCGCGGGTTGCGACGCCGTAGCCAACGCCCGCAGGCTCACTCCCAGATCGTGAGCGGACTGGAAGCGCGCTTCGGGGTTCTTTTCCAGGCAGCGGGACACGACGAATGCGAGCGCGGTGGGCACGCTGGGGGGCAGCGGCGGCGGATCGTCTTTCAAAATGGCGCTCATGACCTCGGCTGCGGAATCACTCTCGAAAACCTTCTTGCCGCTGAGCAGTTCGTGCAGCACCAGGCCGAGGCTGAAGATGTCCGAGCGATGGTCCATCTGCGCTCCGCGAACCTGCTCGGGCGACATGTAGGATACCGTGCCGATGACCATGCCGGGCTCGGTTAGAGCCAGTCTGGCGTCAGTCGGGACACCGGGCACGGCCACCGGTTTGGCGAGACCGAAATCAAGCACCTTCGCGGTCCCCTGCGCGGTGATCATGATGTTCTCAGGCTTGATGTCACGGTGCACCATGCCCATCGCGTGTGCGGCCGCCAGACCGTCGGCAACCTGGGCCATGATCTCCAGCGCCTGGCGGGTCGTAGGCCTGTCGAGTTTGCGCAGAGTGACGCCGTCCACATATTCGGAAACGATGTAGTCCTCGCCGGCATCGTAGACCGCCACCACATTGGGATGATTCAAACCGGCCGCCGCCATGGCCTCCTGTCGCAGGCGCGCCCGGAACGAGGCGTCCTGCAACAGATGTTCCGAGAGCAGCTTGATGGCGACGTAGCGGCCCAGCCGTGTATCCCTGGCCCGGTAGACCTCGCCCATCCCGCCGACGCCGATTACGGCGTCGAATTCATAGTGGCCAAGCTTCACGCCGGGTTGAACGCGCATGTGGAATCATCCTCTCCTCGCGAAAAATGTGGCACCGCGGCGGCACCGGGAATCGCGGGCGCAGGCGCGGCCCGGATATGCAAGCCAACAACCTTACTATTATCGGGCCTATTCGTCCGGATTTCCAGCCGGTCCGGCTGTGCGTGGTTAATCTCCCCCAAATCAGGGGTCCCGCGCCGCCGCCACGCAGCCCAGCGGCAAGGTGGCCCGATATCGGGTAATCTGTGAGGGTGATACACTCCGCCTTGCTGCTCCTCGCAGCAGCCATACCGCCGGCGCTTCTGGCACAAGAGGCTGGCCGCGAACTGTCCCCCTGGCAGCCGGGGACGCTGGAAATACACCAGATCAGTACCGGCCGGGGAAACGCGGGGCTCTATATTCTTCCCGACGGCACAACCATGCTCGTCGATGCGGGCGAGAACGCCCGGAAGACGGAGCGTCATACGCCGGACCGTCCGGACGCTTCGCGGCCGGCAGGTGAGTGGATTGCTCGCTATATCCGCCACTCTCTGCGCCACGAGGCGCAACCGGCGCTCGATTACGTGCTGCTGACGCACTTTCACGGCGATCATATGGGCGACCCGTCGGACGCCTCTCCGGTATCGAGGTCCTGGGCATACAAACTCGCGGGGCTGACGTATGTGGGCGAAAGCCTCAAGTTCGGGAAACTCCTGGACCGCGGCTGGCCGGATTACAGCTACCCGGCCGATCTCGAGGACAGCGCCACGAAGAACTATCGGGCTTTCGTGAAATGGCAGATCGAAAACAACGGACTGAAGGTGGAGCGATTCGCGCCTGGGCGCAAGGATCAGGTGGTGTTGCTGCACTCGCCGAAGCAGTATCCCGATTTCGAGTTTCGCAACGTCGGCGCCAACGGGGAGGTCTGGACCGGAGTTGGTACGGCCACCCGCCGGCACTTCCCCGCCCTGGAAACGGTTCCGCGAGCGGACTGGCCCAGCGAGAACATGTGCAGCGTTTCGTTCCGCCTGAGCTATGGCGAGTTCGATTACTTCAATGGGGGCGACATCCCGGGGATTCCGTCTCCGGTCTACCCGTTGTGGCAGGATGTCGAGACTCCGGTAGCGAAGGCAGTGGGCCCCGTGGATGCGGCCATCCTGGACCATCATGGCTATATCGATACGATGAACGAGTTTCTGATCGCCACATTGCGCCCGCGCGTGTGGACTCTTTCGGTATGGGACTCGGGACATCCGACTTCGGCGGTGTGGCACCGCCTGAACTCGACGCGACTTTACCCTGGACCGCGCGAGGTCTTCGCAACGGACCTGCATCCCGGTGTTCGGGCGGTGATCAACGGCATCGAAAAGCTGGCGAGCGATCGGGGGCACATCGTTTTGCGGGTGTCGCCCGGAGGCGGCGAATTTCGCGTGTTCATCGTGGATGACTCGACCGAAAGCCACCGCGTTTTAAAGGTATTCGGGCCGTACCAGTCCAGGTGACGCAGTTCGAGCAATAGTATTCTTCGCGCTTATTGAGGGTTATGCTCCATTGGCGTTTCGTCGTCGGTGCCGGCGACGTCACAACAGGCAGGTTGTGCCCGCCATCTGAGCAGAACCAGGGAGTTGTCTCCGAGTCGACGATCCGCTCGGTGCCCAGAAAGTTAAACACCACGGCGTTAATTGCGGGTAATAGACACAAGCCGCATGGACAGCGCGGGCGCAGGGGCCGTGTTAAGCTCAAATAATTCTTCCGGGGGGGGAGGACCGCAATGGCAAACGTGTTGATTACCGGCGCCAGTTCTGGCATAGGACTCGCGACCGCGCTGGAATTCGGAAGGGCGGGACATACGGTATTCGCTACCATGCGCAACCCGGTCCGCGCTCCACAACTCGGAGAGATCGCGACGCGTGAGCGCCTGCCGATCAAGATTTGCACGCTCGACGTCGATTCGGATGATTCGGTTCGAACTTGTTTTGCTGGCATCGGTGAGCCGATAGACGCCCTCGTCAACAACGCCGGCGTGGAGCGGCACGGGTGCATTGAGGAGCTGCCAATGGAAGCGTTCCTCGCCACAATGAACACGAATTACTTCGGGGCCGTGCGGTGCATAAAGGCAGTCCTGCCCAGAATGCGCGAGGCACGGAAAGGCTGTATCGTCAACGTCAGCTCCGTGTCCGGCCGCATTGCGAACTCGCCTCTGGGGGCTTACTGCGCTTCGAAGTTTGCGCTGGAAGCGATAAGCGAGGCTCTTGCGGGCGAAGTAAAGCCCTTTAACATTCGGGTCGCCATCGTCGAGCCGGGAATCCAGGACACGAAGATGGCGCGCGCAATCGGGAACCCAGTGCGGTCGGCATATCCTCATGCGCTCAGATTCGCAGGATTGTTCCGCGCCGCCCTGGCAAATCCTATTCCTCCCCAGACGACTGCCGCGGTCATCCGTGACGTCGTCGAGAGTGGCACGTGGCAACTGCGCCATACGTCGGGTCCGGACGCCGCGGCGTTCATTGGCTGGCGAGCAGCCATGACTGACGAACAATGGGTTGACTGGAACGCGCAGGACGACGAGAGTTGGTACGCGCAAGTGCAGAGCGACTTCGGGTTGAACGCACGGCCGGAAACTCGGGCCGCCGGCGGGGCGAGTCAGTAATCTCGATCCGTTCGACTCTTGAAGTAGAGGCGATACACTCCGCCTGATCCGGGCGTGGTCCGGCTTGATTGTACGATTCATGATCCGTCCAGGCGCGTCGGCCCGTTGTGTCTGGATGACGCCACTCGTACAGAGCCCCTTTAACCACCATTATCGGTGCCGGGATCGCGCAGGTTTCAACGGCCACCCTGATTTGATTCCCGCCGTGAACCTACTGATGCAATGAGAATCCGGACGGCAAAGCTGCCACAAGATTGATTTGTTCTCCGGTGATGGGGTGGTGGAATTTCAGAAATTGGGCGTGCAGGAAATATCCTCCATCGCCGGGGAGGCCGGGGCGAATTTCAAGAGGCTGGCCGGTTAAGCCGTACAGAGGATCGCCTACCAGGGGATGGCCGATGGATGCCAGATGGATTCTGATCTGATGAGGGCGGCCCGAATTCAGGCTTACCTCAAATGTTGTGGTGCTGGTGGTGCGTGAGATCACCTTTGCCAATGACTTTGACGGTTTGCCACTTGGGTTGGCGGCCCACACGGAACCGATGAGCGGGTGCGGTACGAGGCCGATGGGTGTGAGGATTTCGTAGGCGTCGTGCTGTGCAATGTTTTGAGCCAGCGCCCGGTAGATTTTTTGAATTTTGGGTGTGTTCCAGTTTGCGAATAGATTAGAGGCCGCCTGCGGTGTTTTGGCGAAGAGGACGATGCCGGTGGTGGCTCGGCCCAACCGGTGGACAGGGTTTGCGTTGGGGGTTTGCTTTTGCACCAAGCGCAGGAGGGTGTTTTCCATGAAGCCGCCGCCGGGGAGGGTGGGCAGCCCGCTGGGTTTGTTGACGGCCAACAGATGGGGGTCTTCAAACAGGACTTCGAAGTGCTGAGGGGAGTCTGGTTCGATCCAGGGTGGACGGTTCCAGACAATGGTTTGGCCCAAAGTGACCGATTCGCTTCCGGTGGCGGTGACGCCGTTGAGGGTGACTTCGCCGTTGTTCAGTTTTTGTTGCCAGGCTTGTGGGGTTGAGTGGGGGTAAAGGCTTGCCAAGTGGGAGAGCAGGGTTTGTCCATGGTATTTGCTGCTGATGATTGTGGTGTAGGCATAGCCCCGGTTGAGCATGTAGTTTGAGTGTAAGCTATGGCATCTGCGGCGCGGCGGCCAGAAGAGACTAGTACCGACAATCGCGCTTCCGTCCGGGGATCCGCCTTCCACATGAGCGTATTCGTCGGCATCGGAGTGCCCCTCTCCGCCAGCCGCTCAGCAATCGGCGATCGGAAAACTCCTCCTGTTCTCCGTTAAGTGAACAGCATTGCCCTTAGGCGGGGTTGAGCGGCTACTCGATAACCGCTTGCGAGACTGCGTTGTCGAAGTCGTACTGCAGCGACCTGCCGGGCGTATGCACGAACAGGACTACCACCATCTGCTCCTTACGGTTCACCCACCAGTAGGTGCCGTAGGCGCCATCCCAGCCGTAGCTGCCGTCCGGCTTGCGGACGC
>JAPKZC010000112.1:8436-8851 GCA_026394025.1 Candidatus Solibacter sp. | reverse complement strand
CCAGATGGATCGAAGGGTAGAAACTCCCGGTCGCCGTCTGCGTCTCCGCCAGTTGCTCCATGTCCGTGGCTCGCCAGGCGAAGGGCAGGAACAACCCCATCTCCCCACCCGTGCGCGTCGGCACCAGCGGATACTGTTCGTGGAACTTGCCGAACGCCGAGCCCACTTTCTCCGTCAGTGCTTCCGCCTTATACCGCAACACGTCGCGCACGCGCCCATACTCGCCGCCATACCCGCGCAGCCCGCGTTCCTCCGCCGCCATCGCTACGACTGTGGCATCCATCTGTTCCCAGGTGCGGAACGGCTGTCCGGAAATCCCCACTTCGTACTCATTCCACGCGTCCGCCACCTCTTCCGCCGACCGGTACTTTTGGCGCAGCCACACCGAGAATCGCGCCGCATCTTCCTTGCGCAA
>JAPKZC010000112.1:0-8386 GCA_026394025.1 Candidatus Solibacter sp. | reverse complement strand
CGCCGCCGCCACCGCCGGAATTTGCGCGCGCAACACTTCCTTCTGATACGCGCGCATCCGCGGATCCCTGCGCACCTGCTCCGTAGTCAGCCCCGCGGCCATGCCCAACTTGTTCAGCAGCGCGCCCGTGACCGGCTCCCATCCCGCTTCACCGTACCAGAACGGAATCACGTTTTCTTCCAGCGCGATCTCCATCAACCGCTCCGCCGGCCACTCCGGCGACCCCATCACCTGCTTCAGATTGTGGAAGCCCAGCCGCTTCATGGTGCGGTACTGCTGGCGGATCTCCGGCTCCGTGATTCCCTTCATCGTGCAGCCGGTCGTACAGCCCGGTCAGAAATCGATCGTCCGCCGCCCACGCGCCCGCCGCCACCATCAGCACCAATAGCCATCGCATAGTTTCCATCTCCCTGAACCTTGTGGGGGGCAGGCAATCTTGCCTGCAAGCCGCCTTTCCAGGCGGCTCAGTGGGGCGATTCGCGAGTCTGAGTACGCGGAGGCATCGCTCGCCTACCTTTCCGTCCGCTCCACCCGCGCCGTCCTCGCGTCCACGCGAATCTTGAGCCCCATCGCTTCAAGCGTATCGCCGCCCCACTTCTGCTCGACGATTTGCTCTCCCGCCACTACACGATAACTGTCCCACCGCTGGAACCCCACTGCGACCCCATCGCGCCACGCCCGCGGCAGGGTCCCCGCCGGCTTCACCACACTGCCATCCGCCATCATGTAGGTCACCGGCGCCACAAACTGCATGCGCAATTCCTTGCCCCCGAAACGGTAGCGCACGACATCGTCTACCTCCATTCCCAACTCCCCGGACAGCATGCCCCGCCCCACTTCCATCGCCAGCGCGCCCACTTCATCCGGCGCGAACGTCCACACGTACTGCTGGTACGCCGCATCGCTCCACACCGTGTGGCGCGGCAGCACGATACCGCTTCGCTGTCCCTTCGCGGTGAGGTGCGCCACCAACCCATCGCCCAAGGGCACCAACATCGCGCCCTCCATCATTTCCACCTGCATCCGGCGAGGCACCGCCACCCACATGCGATCCGTTCCCTTCACCGCGCGCAGCACCACGTTGGCGTACTGTGCAATCTCCTCGAACGGGGACCGCCCCGCCAAGGTGTCGTTGTCCCCCGCGTTGCCGAAGATCTGCCCGCCCTTCACCGCTAGCCGCCACAAGTTCTGTTCCGAGAACGGCATCTGCCCGTCCGTCTTCACCGTCCCATCCGGCCGCATCGTCGCCAGGCTCGCCAGGGTGAAATCGCGATCCAGGTAAAGCGTCTCGAACTCGAACCGCCGCCGCACACCGCGCTGCCCGTGCCAGTCTCCATAGTTGTTCCCGTCCAGCCCGTAATACGGTTTGGCCGACTGAATCTCCACCGGCGTCTGAAACTTCCGCTGCGCAATCTCGATTGCCGCACGCGGCGGACGATACGTCGCATACGGCACGTACCCCACCTCCTGTACACCGAAGCGCGCCGCCGCCTCCGCGTCGCTGTAGGGTGCCGGATGTTCCCCATCGGTGAAGTACAAAAAGGCGTACGGCCACACCGACCCCGTGAACGCCCGGTACGCCCCCGTCTTCGCCCGCACGTCTGGCCCCGCCTGAAATCCATCGAAATAGTGCAGCGCCGCCTCAACCGACATCCAGTCCAGAATCGCCCGCGCCTGTTCCTTCACCTTCGCGTCGCGCGTGGATTCATACAGCACCAGCGCAGCCTGGAACGTGTATCCCCAGTACACGCTGGAATTCCACTCCACTCGCCCCGCCGCATACCAGGCGCGCAGCAGATTGTCCAGATACGAATCGAAGTAGCGCTGCTTCTCGCGATCCCCGAATTCGTGTGACCAGAACACGCCCGCCATCCGCGCCATCCAGTTGAAGTTTTCGCTGTTGAATTCCGTGTGCCGGTAGATCGGGTCCATGTGATGATCCACCCTCATCAGGTAATTCCACGCGTCGCGCCGCACCATGTTGCGGATGCGCTCCAGTTGATCCCCCGGCAGCGCGTCTTTGTACTGGCTGTAGTACAACGTGTACCCAGGCGCCGTGAACGGCTTGTAAAAGGTCCCGGCCCAGCGACTGGCCAGCAACACCGCCCCTTGGTTGCGAATCAGTTCCTGCTGCCGCGCCGGTTCGCCGCGTGCCTTCCACAACTCCGCCAGCAGGGCCGGCCAATCCCGCTTCCCGGCATCTTCATCCGAAGTTCCCGGTCCAATCGCCCACGTCCGCGCCCCCACCAGCTTCTTTAGTCTCTCCTGATACCCGGACTCCCACTCCGCCGCCCGAGCACCGAGGCACACCATGCCCGTAAGGACGCCAATCGATACACAACGCCTCATCTCCACTAAATGTATTCTAACCGCGTATTGAATCTGTTCATCGCCGCAGCCACCGCGCCCCGCCCCCGCCCGCCGGTTGCCTGTTTCGCCGGAAAAGGCTTGCTCTACGCTACCCAGTGTGTAGAATGGCGTAATGGACAAAACCGTTGCAATTCTCGGCGGAGGCGTCGCTGGACTGAGCGCGGCGCACGAACTCGCCGAACGTGGCTTCCGGGTGCGGGTGTACGAGCGCAAGTCTGTGCTGGGCGGCAAAGCTCGCAGCATCCCCATGGCGAATTCGGGCACCGGCAACCGCGCCGACCTGCCCGGTGAGCACGGCTTCCGGTTCTTTCCCGGTTTCTACAAGCACGTCGCGGACACCATGCAGCGGACGCCCTACGGCGCTCACGGCAATACCTACGACAATCTCAGCGTGGCCACGCGGATGCTCTTAGCGCGCGCCGGACAGACAGAAATCACGTGGCTCGCCCGCAGCCCGCGGACGCTGGAAGACTTCCGCGTGTTTCTCATTCAACTGTTCACCCCGTTCGGTGTTCCCGTTGACGAGATGGCATATTTCGTAAGCCGTATCCTAACCTATGCCACGAGCTGTCAGAAGCGGCGGTTCGCCGAATACGAGAATATCCCCTGGTGGCAGTTCATCGACGCACCACGGATGTCGAAGGCTTACCAAGCCTACCTGGGGCAAGGCATGACACGTTCGATGGTTGCGATGCGCGCCGAAGAGAGCAGCGCGCGAACCGTCGGCACCACCCACTTGCAGTTGTTGTTCGGCCTGATTTCGCCCGATCGGGTCTTTGACCGCCTTCTCTCCGGACCTACGAACGATGTCTGGATCCAACCGTGGACTTCCTATCTCGAAAAGCTGGGGGTGGAGTTCCACCGCGATTCCAAGGTGGTGGAAATTGGAACGGATGGGGAACGGGTAACCGGCGCAACCGTGCAAAACGCCGCCGGGAGTTCCACCGTCACGGCGGACTTCTATATCGCGGCACTGCCAGTCGAGGCGATGGCCGCGCTGATGACCGAAGACATGAAGCGCGCCGCGCCGTCGCTCGCCAACCTGGACAAGTTGAAGACCCGCTGGATGAACGGCATTCAGTTCTACCTCTCGCAGGATCTGCCCCTGGCGCATGGCCACGCCATCTACCTGGATTCACCCTGGGCGTTGACTTCCATTTCGCAGCGGCAGTTCTGGACCAACGTGGATCTATCGCAGTACGGCAACGGCGCCGTCCGCGGAATTCTCTCGGTGGACATCTCCGACTGGGAAGCGCCCGGCGTGGTGTTCGGCAAGCCGGCTCGCGAATGCACCGCGGAAGAGATCAAGGAGGAGGTCTGGACGCAGCTCAAACAGCACCTCAACGACAGCGGAGCCATGCTGATTCAGGACGAAAACCTGGTGGCATGGTTTCTCGATCCAGATATCGAGTTTCCCAATCCCAGTTCCGCCACCAATGCCGAGCCCCTGCTCATCAATACAGCGGGCTCGCTTCAGTACCGGCCGGAAGCCCAGGTGGAGTTGGAGAATTTCTTTGTGGCTTCGGACTACGTCCGCACCTACACGGATATCGCCTGCATGGAAGCGGCCAATGAAGCAGCGCGCCGCGCCGTGAATTGCCTGCTTGTGGCCGCCGGGTCGAGCGCCCCGCCGGCACAGCTCTGGCCTTTGGAGGAGCCGGCATTCCTCAAACCGCTGCAGGAGATTGATCGCATCCGCTTCGCGCTCGGCCGTCCACATCACCTGGATATCATCCGTAAGACCCTGGGCGGCTAGTTCCCGCCCCGTCCCCGTAATCCTGTTACCATCCGCGTGGAAGCGCCCCGCGCATGAAGTTCATCGACGAGTATCGCGATCCCAAGCTCGCCCGCGCCCTGGTTGCCGAAATCGCAGCCACCGTCACCCGCCCCTGGGTCCTGATGGAAATCTGCGGCGGCCAGACCCACACGCTCATGCGCTACGGCATCGATGAGCTTCTTCCGCCGCGGCTCGAACTGGCCCACGGACCGGGCTGCCCCGTGTGCGTCACCCCGCTCGAGATCATCGATCGCGCCGTCGCCATCGCCGCCATGCCCGGCGTGACCCTGGTCTCCTACGGCGACATGCTCCGCGTCCCCGGGTCCGCCAGCGATCTCTTCCGCGTCAAAGCCGAAGGCGGCGACGTGCGCATCGCCTACTCCCCCATGGACGCCGTCGCCATCGCTCGCCAGAATCCCGATCGGCAGGTGGTATTCTTCGCCGTCGGTTTCGAAACTACCGCGCCCGCCAACTCCATGGCTGTCTGGCAGGCCGCGCGCGAAGGCCTCAGCAATTTTTCCATACTCGCCTCGCACGTCCTCGTACCTCCCGCGGTCCGCCTCCTGCTCGGCTTCCCCAACAACCGCGTCCAGGGTTTCATTGCCCCCGGGCACGTCTGCGCCGTCATGGGCTACACCGAATATGAGGAGCTGGCCCGCGATTTCCGCGTCCCCTTCGTCGTCGGCGGCTTCGAACCCCTTGACCTGCTGGAGGCCATCCTGATGCTCGTCCGCCAGCTCGAACAGGGCCGCGCCGAAGTCGAAAATCAGTACGTGCGCTCGGTCACCCGCGAGGGCAATAGTGCCGCGCGCCGGCGCATGTTCGAAGTCTTCGAAACCGGCGACCGCAAATGGCGCGGCATCGGCCTCATCCCCGCCTCCGGCTACCGTCTGCGACCGGAGTACGCCGCCTTCGACGCCGAACGCCGCTTCAACGTGCAAACCACCCTCGTCGAAGAGCCCGCCGAGTGCATCGCCGCGAGCGTCCTGCAAGGCCTCGCCAAGCCCGTCGATTGCTCCGCCTTCGGGACACGCTGCACCCCGCAATCGCCGCTCGGCGCACCCATGGTCTCCAGCGAAGGCGCCTGCGCCGCCTATTACCTTTTCCGCCGAACCGTATGATTACCTGCCCCACGCCACTTCCCGCTAAAGACCGCATCCTGCTCGGCCACGGATCCGGCGGAAAACTCAGTGCCGACCTTCTGCGCGACGTCTTCCTCCCCTTCTTCCGCAGCCCCGTGCTCGGCCGTCTCGACGATCAGGCCACCCTCCAGATCGGCGCCGAGCGTCTCGCCTTCACCACCGATAGCTTCGTGGTCAAGCCTCTCTTCTTCCGCGGCGGCGATATCGGCTCGCTGGCCGTCCACGGCACGATCAACGATCTCGCCATGGGTGGCGCCGAACCGCTATACCTCTCTGCCGCGTTCATCCTCGAAGAAGGCCTCTCCATCGACGTCCTGGCGCGCATAGCCGAATCCATGGGCAAGGCCGCCGAGGCCGCTGGCCTTGAGATTGTCACCGGCGATACCAAGGTGGTCGAAAAGGGCAAGGGCGACGGCGTTTTCATCAACACTACCGGCATCGGACGCGTCCGCCCCGGTATCCACCTCTCCGCCGCCAACGCCCGCCAGGACATCGGCTTCGACGCTCCCATCGAAAGCGATTCCGCCGCCTTGCACACGCTGGTGCGCGACATGCTCGCCGCCTCGCCCGCCATCCGCTGCATGCGCGACCCCACGCGCGGCGGCCTCTCTAGCGCGATCAACGAAATCGCCGCCCTCGCCCAAGTCGGCGTCGAACTCAACGAGCCCGCCATCCCCGTCCGCGAAGTGGTCCGCGGCGCCTGCGAACTGCTCGGATTCGACCCGCTCTATGTCGCCAATGAAGGCAAGCTCGTCGCCATCGTCCCCCCCGAAGCCGCTGCCGCCGTGCTCGCCGCCATGCGCAACCATCCGCTAGGCCGCCAGAGCGCCATCATCGGCGCCGTAACCGATAAGCACCCCGCCATGGTCACCATGAAAACCGCCTTCGGCACCACCAGAATCGTGGACATGCTCCCCGGCGACCAACTCCCCAGAATCTGCTGACGCGGGGAGACAGCCCTGTGCCGGACACACCTGCTCCCGCTGGCCTCTACGCCGTCGTCCCTAAACCGTTCCTCCAGCCGAGGTACTCGACCGCGCGTGGATTGCGGCCGGCTTGTACGCTGGCTGCTTCCGACTGCCCCCTGAACATCGCTTCCCGATATGCTGCGCGTGTTCGGGTCCATATTTCTGGCGCGATAGCAAGCAGATAAATGCCCCCGGTGTGGGCGTAGAACCTCGCCTGGCAGTTTATCGACCGCTCAGGATTGAACTCAATATCCGTGAAACCTCCGTGAAGGGAAGGTGTGGCCCCGCAGTCGCTCCCGATGCTCGTAAAGCGCATTGGCTCGATTTGCCCCACGCTTCTTTCAGACCCTTCGTCGCCGGAACGCCCATGCGCTTCGCTGTCACTAGAGTTCCATCGGGTTGTGAAGGGGGACCTTCACCCCCGAGCTGTCGAATATGGCCGACAAAAAAAAGCCGCCGGCGTGACGAGCACCGGCGGCCGCAATACAACTTAGGAGCGAACATGACAACCTGTGCGGTCCCGTTTCCCGTAAGCGGATGAACCTGGGCGTTGATCGAACACCTGAACTCGGGACCGCAAGTACATCATCGCGCGGAAACGCTCCACTGAAAAGGTCCAGCCGTACCCGCTTCGTTCTAGGACTTTTGCGTCGATTCCCCGGCGGCCTGGTACTTTACCGGCCGTTCGATCGCCGATACCGCCCGCCAAGGGAAGAAGCCGCCGTTGCGCCGCCACACGCACCACTCGCGGCGCGCGGGAACGAGGTCGGCAACTATGGACTATCGCGTAGCGCGCCCGTCGAAATCGCGGTGACCGGACGTTTCGGCACGGCGCCGCGGTTGCGCTTCAGCGCCCGCGCCACCGCCCGGTAAACCAGCAGCGCACCCAACATCGCGCCGTACATGGCCGGCAGGCGTATGTCGCTCTTCACCAGCCAGTAGTAGTGCACCACACCCGCAATTCCGCTGAAATAGACCAGCCAGTGCAGCAGTTGCCAGCGCTTTCCGCCGATTCGCCGAATCCAGCCCGCGGTGGACGTCAGCGCCAGCGGAACCATCAACAGGAACGCCGTGAAGCCTGCCGTGATGAACGGCCGTTTGGCCACATCCTTCAGCATGTCCGGAAAGTCGAAGAACTTGTCCAGCCAAAGGTAAGTGACAAAGTGCAGCGTCCCGTAGAAGAACGCGTAGAGCCCGACCATGCGCCGGACGCGGATCAGGTCCGGCAACCCCAGCACTTTGCGCAGTGGGGTCACGGCCAGGGTGATCACGATGAAGCGGATGGTCCAGTCACCCGTGTAGCGCGTGATGAACTCGATCGGATTGGCGGTTAGGTTCTGGTTCCAGGCCCGCCAGCACAACCAGAAAATCGGCGCCAGACTGGCGACGAACACCAGGATCTTGGACCAGCGTTGCTTTAACATGCTAGTAGTTCTTCTTGAGATCCATCCCGGAATACAGGCTGGCCACCTGGTCGCCGTAGCCGTTGAACATGAGGGTAGGGCGCTTGCGGAATTCGCATCGCGGATGGTCCACGCCCGGATTCACGTTGGAGTAGAACCCGTACTCGGGCGGATTGGTCAGGTTCCACGAGGTGGGCGGCATACCGCTTACCAGGCGGATCTTGACAATGGATTTGATGCTCTTAAACCCGTACTTCCAGGGCAGGATCATGCGCACGGGTGCGCCATCCTGCGGCGGCAGCGTCTCGCCGAACATGCCCGTGCACAAGAGCGCCAACGGGTGCATGGCTTCGTCCATGCGCAAGCCTTCGACGTAGGGGAATTGCAGGCCGGCCGCGTAGGGCATCTGCCGCCGGTCGAAAAAGGTTTCGAACGCGACGTAAGTCGCCTTCGAGGTCGGCTCTACCTTGTTGAGCAGTGCGCTCAGGGAATACCCCACCCATGGCACTACGATGGACCAGGCTTCCACGCAGCGATGCCGGTACACGCGCTCCTCTAGAGGAGCCAGCGCCAGAATCTCTTCCATGGTGAACTTTCGCGGCTTGTTGCACAGGCCTTCCACGCTTACCGTCCAGGGCGCGGTCTTGAAGTTCCTGGCGGTCTCCGCCGGCTGGCTCTTGTCCGTGCCGAACTCGTAGTAGTTGTTGTACGTGGAGACGTCCTGGT
>JAPKZC010001014.1 GCA_026394025.1 Candidatus Solibacter sp. | reverse complement strand
TACGCCAGGGTGCCCTGGCGGGCCACGTCGTAGGTCACCACCCACTCCTGCCAGAAGGTCTCGGCGGCATCGAGGTACAGGGATAATTGAGTCAACAACGTCAATCCGCCGGCATTCGGGTCGGCCGGGGTGGGGTCGAAGGTTCTCCAGCCGTAGCCTGGAATCCAGGCCTCCACCCAACTGTGTGCGTCGCTGGCACGCACCAGCCAAAGGTCGGAGACCGGGTTGTAAACGCCGCCTTGAAACCCTGTTGCCAGCCGCGCCGGAATCCCCAGCGAGCGCAGCATCACGGCCATGGAACTGGCGAAGTATTCGCAATGTCCCTGGCGGCGCGCGAACAGGAAGTGGGCCAGCGGATCGGCCACTTCGCGATCGGGTAATTTGAGGGAGTAACCGTAGTCGCTCCGCAGATGGCGTTCGATGGCTCGCACGCGCGCCAGATCGACGGTGGCGCCGGCGGCGAAGCTGCGTGCCAGTTCGGCGATGCGGCTGTCCAGCGCCGGAAGCTGCAAGTAGTGCTCGCGAGAGGCCAACGGAAGCACGGGCGGGGGAAAGCGCGCGCGTGCCCCCTCAGGCGGGTCGTCCAGCAGGCTGTAGACCTCGTACCGGAAGCCCGGTGGCACGACGTTGCCCAGGCGATAACTCGCCGTTTCGGAACGGTATGCGCCCGCAGATCCAAAATCTCCGGCGTGCCGGCGAAAAACAACGTGTCGGTCTCGAGCGCCTCCAGATCGACGTGGTAATTGATGCGCCGGCCCGGCGGGGACAATCCGGCCTGCGTCAGCACCACGTGCCCGTTCTCCACCAGGATCTTCTCCGGCTTACGGCTTGGATTGGTCCAGCGCCTGCCGTCGAAATCGCTCAACGCCGCGCCGCGCCATTTCATCGGCCCCCCGGGCTGCCCGCTCGTGATGCGTATGTGCATCACCGGCCGTGAACTGGTCTTGAGTTCTCCGATATCTCCCAGGGTGACCTGATTGGAGAAGCCGGGAAGGAATACGCGGTGCGCAATCAGTCGCGAAAAGGCCGCCTCGGCAGTGCGTGGCAGGATGAAGAACAATCCGGCCGTTAATGCCAATATCCCGACTGTGGCCAGCGCCGACAGCAGGCTGAGGCGTGGGCAAAAGCTCTTCAAACCGCTGCGCGCGGTGACCGTGGAGCGGTGGATCGACCGCCGGATCTCGCCCGAGGTGAGCGCCGCAATCGCGAACAGCAGGTACAGCGCCAGGAAGAGGAAGAAATTGAGATTGACGGAGAGAATCGCCGCCGCCAGCAGTTCCAGAAAGGCGATGATCGCGGTATATAGATAATCGCGATTGCTCTTGGCCGTCAGGATCTTCATCACCGCCAGGAAGAACAGCAGATGCACCGTGGCGCCCAGAAAATCGCGGGACAGCAGAAGGTAGTCGGCCAAAAAGAAAGCGGCGTAAGCGATGGTGGCGATGGTGGTGAAGCGGTCGGAGAGGTTCAACCGCACCAGCCCGCATATCAGGATGGCGCGCAACAGCAGGCCGGTAGTGGTCAGCGCGACGGTCGGCGTGTCCAGGTAGCCCGAACCTGCCACCGCCAGGTAGCCGCTGGCCACCAGCCCGAGAAGCGAAAACTGAAAGAAACGCTCCACGCTGACTGCGGCGAGAGCGTCCTGACGCGGCATGTTCCTATTTTACAGCCGGCTTTACAGCCGGCCAAGTGCCGACTCGCTAATGGATCTCCAGCCCGTACTCCCGCAGCAGGTCGCCCGCCGGCCGATACACGCGGACATAGTACTGGCCGCTGTTAAGCCCGCGGACCTTAATTCCGCTCTGCGCCCGCGCGAGCGTACCTTGCCGCACTGGGTGGCCCGTCAGGTCCACAATTTCCAGACGGTACGAAGCGTCCTCCCCCAGGCCGGTCAGGTCCGGCTGAAGCATGAGTTCCCGGCCGGCGGGAGCGCTGTTTCCGGCGCCGTTGCCGCGGAGCGCCGTCAGCGATACCGCCACCACAGGCCCGGGCGCCCGCACGAATCGGGGAGTGACCACCACCAGCAGAAGACCGCAAGCCACCGCCGCCAAAGCCGGAAACCAGGCGGGGAACCTCCACTCGCGCCCCTTCGCGGTTCTTTCGTCCCGCCGCTGCTGCTGCGAAGCCCCTCGCATGGCGAGCAGGTAATCGTCGGTCTCCCGGAGCCGGCCCTGGCAGCCCTCGCAGATCAGCAGGTGTTCCTCAATGAGCGCGGTCTCCTCCACCGAGCTTGTGCCCATCGAGTACCTCTCCAGGTCTTCAGCATCCATGTGTCGATGGATATCTCGCATGATTTGGAAGGCTAACATTCTATTCTGGACTACATGCTCCTCTAATCAAAAGGTGCCTTCGTACTGGAAGTACTCTCACCAAATATTTCATGAGGAGATTCGCCTATTCCAGCCGGAAGCCGGCGCGCTTCGAGAATCGCCGCCGGCCCAGTTCGCCGTAGCGTGCTTTGGCCCGGGACTTGATCAGCCGGAACTGGGTCTCGGTAAGGTTCAGGTCGCGGCAGATCTCCTCGGCCGACTGCTCCTGAAGGTAAAAGCGAACCAGCACCTCCCGGTCGCGTTTGGGCAGCCCGCCCAGCATGCGCAGTGCCACATCCTGGCTCTCCTGTTCGATCACCCTGCGTTCCGGGTCGGGCTGGTGGTCGGAGAGGGTCATCGCCGGGTCGATCGACTGCTGGTTGCGCCGCGCCTGTACCGCACTGTCGATGTGCGCCGCCACCTGCCGCCGGACCACCGTCCGCACGTAACCCATCAACCGGTCCGGCTCGCGAAGCTCGCCCCGCTGGATGGACTGCGTGACGATCAGGAATACGTCGTGCACCTTGTCATCGAGATCCTGCGGCCCCAGTTGCCGCCACAGAAAGAAACGGAGTCCCTTAACGAACACGGCGTACAACTGCTCCATGCCGGCGGGATCTCCCGCCCGGATACGGTCGACCAGCTGGGACCACGACGGTTCCCGTGGTTCGCTCCCGGTCTGTACGTTGGGTTCGGTTTCAGGGTTCATTGGCTCCCCACCACAAAATAGGCGCCCCAGTAGCTGGGCTTGGCACGCCAACTCCCGGAGCGGATCATCTCCAACTGCGCCGCGCGCAGTGCTGCCGCCGGGGAGCTACCGCTCTCCTCACTCAGGTTTCGGTAGAGAGCGCCGAATAGCGCCCCGCTCTCATCGGGCGTGTCCCAGTTGCTGGAAATCACCGAGTGGGCGCCCGCCATTAGCCACGCCCGCGTCAGGCCGAGTAACCCGGTGCCCGGGAGTTTGACGCCCTCCGCCGAATGGCAGCCGCTCAAGACCACCAGCCCGGCATTGGTCCGCCAGCCGGCAATCTCGTACGGCGGCAACAACTCGCTTTCGCGCCGCACCGTCAGGCTGAGCGCAATTAGTCCGTAAGACGGCCGCTCTGAGGATTCCAGGACGTGGGTCGCCAAGTGGACCACCGCCGGATTGCGGCGCAACTGTTCGGCCAGGCTGGCTCGCGAGGCGGCGGCGCCCTTCAACAGAACCCGTTCCCCTTGCCAGTTTCGCGCACAGGCGTCCAGTTCCGCACCGCTCCCCACCAGTCGCGGCAGCATCAGCGCCGGTTTCGGAGCCGGTCCCGCGCCCGGGGCCAGCGGCGGCAGTCTGGGGTCGGCCGTATTATAAATGGGGTCGCCCACGCCGACGAATATCGGCGCCGGGGTCTCGCCAGTCCGGCTCCGGGCTTCCACCCAATACCCCGCACCCGGGATAATCTCGATGACGTGACGCTCGGCCAGGTAGGCCGCCGGTTGCCGGCTGGAGTCCTGGAGCGCCGCCAGCGGGGCTTCGAAGGGCAGCCCGCCCGCAGTGAAACGGCCGTGCGAATCGGTCAGTGTCGAACCGCGGTCCAGCGCCACCAGCCAGCGTATCTTGTGCTGAATCCGCGCCGGCAATTGGCCGAACAGAGTCCGCCAGAGCCGTGCCGGCCCGGCCGCGCCCGCCCCCGCATCCTCCCGCATGGCGGTTGCCGCCGCGTTTGCCTGCGACTCCACTTCGGCGCGCGCCGGTAAAGTGTAGAGTGCCAGGCCCTCGCCGTCCAGCGCCCACAACCATGAGATGCGGTCGCCCAGTTGAAAACTGAGCAGCGCGCTGTCGCCATCCAGCGTGCGTCGGGTGCGTTCCAGCAGCGATGAGGGCAACGGCGCCACAGCCGGCCCCAGGGCCAGTTCCATCCGCACCAGTTCGGAGCGGACACCGGCGACGGTTTCCTGGATGTGCGCGTCCGGCGCGCGCAGGGCCTGCACTTCGGCGCGCTGCAGCCGCGCCAGCGTCTCCCAATAGGCCGGCGGCAACCCGGAGGCGTCGGGCGTGCGCCCACGCGAAAACACAGCGCGCAGGCTGCTGGCGCGGTTTTCCTCGGCTGCCTCGAAGGTCTCGCGGATCAGCGCCGGTTCCCCGGTCTCCAGGTACAGCCGGTTGCCGGCCTCCACCAGTGCCGAATAAACCAGCTCCAGCCAGCCCTCCGTCCCCATCCGCGAGGTATCGTCGGGCGGCGTGTTCCACCGCCAGTCGCGCGCCAGGCGAACGGCGATCCGTAGATCCGCCATCGCATCCCGCAACCGCCCCTGGGCCATCCGCACCCGCCCGCGGTAGTGATAAATGTCCCACGTTGGAATTCCGCCCTGCGGCTGCGCGGAAAGTTCCACTGCGCGGTCGAGCAGCGCCGCGGCCGAAGTCAGATCGCCCTGCTCCAACCGCAAGCGTCCCAGGCTGCGATACGAGGAGTCCAACGCCAGGTGATTCAGCTTGCGGATACGGTAGGCCTCCAGCAGCGCCGCCTCCGCGAGCGCCAGTTCGCCGCGCTTCAGGTACTCCTCACCCAGCCGGTTCCAGCCGATCGCGTAGAGGGTGAGATCGCCTGCGCGGTCTGCTGCTTCGATGCCTTCGTTGAAGAGCTGTCGCGCTTCCGCCATACGGTCCTGACGCGCACGCAGGGTAGCCAGCTGGATCAGGATCTTCGGCAAGAACTTCCGGTCCTCTGCGTTGAGCCGCCTGATCGTGCCTTGAATCCACTCCGAAGCGGCATCCAGTTCTCCCAGCTCCGAGTAGAGAGATGCAATATTGACGTCGAGAATTGCGGCAGCGCTGCGGTCGTTGGCTGCCTCCGCATGACGGTGCGCTTCCAGGTAGGACTGTAAGGCCGGCCGATACTGGTGGAGGGCGAACTGGCAGCCGCCGATGTTGCCCAGGGCGCGCGCCACCTGGCTCTGCATACGGGCTTCCACGGCAACCGCCCGCGCGGCATAGAACCGTTGCAGCGCTTCATGATACCGCCCCGCCTGGAAGAGCCCGGAGCCTTCGCGCAAAAGTGCCTCCGAAGGAGCCCGGCCCACCGGTGCTTCCTCCCTGGATGCCAGGGACTGCGTCCTGGCCCTCGGTCCGGGTCTTGGCGCCGTTCCGACGAGCGGAAATACGAGCAGGCAGCAGGCCAAGACCTTGGCTGGTCTCACCGAGCCCCGGCTCCGAATCAAAAATGTCGGGAAAATCGTCTGGTGCTTCTTCGGGGATACTCGGTTGTCAGAGATATCCCCAAAGAATAGTACCAGCTTTTGCCTAAGAATAGGCCTCCCCCATTGGGGAGTATTTGAAAGGCGCGCTTGTGGGTAGCGCGATGGGTTACTTCAGAAGCAGCTTAGATCCACGATCCGTCAAAGATAATAATGATGGGGTCAGTCGGCATCTTCACTGTGAGGATTGCCCTGTTTGCGGCAGTCCTTCTGATTCAACGGTACTCCGGCCATTTGGCCCTCAGACCCAAGTAAATCGATAAGTCATTGAAAATAATCAGAAAAAGAAAAAAATGTTCGTGTGATGGACTTGCAGAACTCGCCGGAACTAGCCTTGACATGAGGCTGCGGGTGTGAAAGGGGCCGCTTTTGTTGGCGAACCAGACGTTTTCCCCGTTTCAGATCCAATTAGGCGCAAGGAGCCCCACTGG
>JAPKZC010000133.1:2472-4967 GCA_026394025.1 Candidatus Solibacter sp. | reverse complement strand
CGCACAATGCCTGGGAAACTGCGCCCCGTTCGACGGCGGAGTGCCGCTCCACATCGTCGCCCTCCTTCAAGAGCGAGACACGCTCCTCGAAGAGGTCCGCCAATTGCGCGCCGCGCTTCAGATCTTCGGTGAACTCGTGCGCCGCTTGCAGTTAACTGAAGTAACCATCCCGCCGCGCCCAAAGTGTGCTAACGAAAGCCAACGGAGAATGTCGCTGGTGCAGTGTGGTGAAACAGACAGGTAATCTCTGTCAACTGAAAGCGAGGTGCCGGCCATGATGATTTTCGGTGTAGTCCTGTTCGTGCTTGTTTTCGTGCTGGTCGCACCGCAATCCCAGGCATTCCTCCTGGGCTTGGCGAACGGCGCGGGCGCGTTCCTCACCGCATGGGCGCCGTTTTCCTATGTCTTCCTGCTGATTCTTCTGGTGGCGCCTTGCGTCGGCATGTATCTCGTGCATACCTGGCCGGTAAGGGTGGATGAGGAGAACCCGATGGCCAAGTATCGCAGGGAAATGCCCGTCGATGACGACTGAGTCAAACTGCCGTCAGCGCCCGCGGGCGCGCGTTGGCCAGCACGCGTCCGGCTTCCGTCGAATCCTCGGCCAGGATGGCGCCCAATTCGACCTGCCCTCCGCTTTCCGAAGTCCACCGGCCCTCGATCAGTTGAAATTCCGCGGTATCCGCCCGGCCCGGAATCACCACCCGCAGACGGTCCGCCGAAGCCGACAACAAGAGAGCGTCAACCTGGCGCCCCCCTGGAAAAACGATCACGGTGTACATTTTCCACTCCTCCCTGATTTCGATTGTGCGATTGATATTGCGGCAGCGCCAACCTCTCTTTGGATATGAACCGTTCGGTCCAGGACTGTCCCTCATGGCGCGGTATCCTGGTCGGCATGGCCACACTCGGACTCGTCGAATACCCCAATGCCCCTCCTGAAGTGCGTGCGGTCTATGACGACATCATGGCTAGCCGCCGCACTAACTGGATCAACAATTTCTGGAAAGCCCTGGCCCACGATCCCCCCACGCTGCGCCGCACCTGGGAAAGCATCAAGCAGATCATGGCTCCCGGAGCGCTCGACCCGCTCGCCAAGGAGATGATCTACGTGGCGGTAAGCGCCACCAACCAGTGCGCCTACTGCATCGCATCGCACACCGCCGCCGCCCGCAAGGCCGGCATGACCGACGCCATGTTCGCCGAACTCATGGCCGTCGTCGGCATGGCCAACCAGACCAACCGTCTCGCAGGCGGATATCAGGTCGAAATCGACGAGGCCTTCAAAACCTGACCCGCCACCCCGTCTGCTAGTCTTTCCTTAATGCGCATTCTCGAACTGCCGGACATCCAACGCGTCCTCGTGTACCCGCAGATCATCGCCCGTATGCGCGATGCCGTCACCGCATATTCCCGCGGCGAATGTGACATGCCTATGCCCATGCACCTCGCGATCGCGCCCGAACACGCCGAGGTCCACATCAAATCCAGCTATCGCCGCGGCGGCAAATACTTCGCGCTCAAGATCGCCGCCACCTTTCCCGGCAACCTGGCGCGCGGCCTGCCCGTGGGTAACGGCATGATACTCCTGTCCTGTGCCGAAACCGGCGAACCTGTGGCCTTCCTGGCCGACGCCGGACATCTCACCGACGTGCGCACCGCCGCCGTTTCCGCCATGGTGGCACACGAACTCGGCCGCCGCGATCGCGCGCTGGGCATCCTCGGCACCGGCATACAGGCGCGCTTGCAGGCCCGCATGCACGCCGAGATTCTCGATCTCCAGCATATCTGTCTCTGGGGCCGCAATCTCCAACTTGCTGAGGAGTGCCGCGCCGATCTCCAGGCCGCGCTCCCTCAAACCGAAATCGCGCTCGCCCGTTCGCCCGCCGATGTCGCCAGGGCGGCGCGCCTCGTCGTCACCGCCACCGCATCCCGCCTCCCGCTGCTCCGCGCCGCCGACGTGCAGCCCGGCACCCACATCTCCGCTGTCGGCGCGGACTCTCCCGGCAAGCAGGAACTCGACCCGGACATCCTGCGCCGCGCCTCGCTCCTCCTCGTGGATTCGCGCCGTCAATGTGAGAAGCTGGGTGAACTGCAACACGCGCCGTGTCAAGCCGGCCGCGCCGTGGAGATCGGCGAGTACTGCGCTACGCCCGTCGCCATCGATCCCGCCGGCATCACCGTGGCGGATTTCACCGGGCTCGGCGTCGAAGACCTTTACATCGCCGAATACTGTTACCTGGGGGCACTTTGAAAATCGAACAATTCGAAATGGAGCGCATGCAGTCGACGTGGGAGAACCTCGTCGAGATGGACATGAGCGAAAGCGGCATCCGCCCCGTGACCTTGCGCGAACTCGCCGCCATGGGCCTGGACCTGGAGGCGATTCTCGACATGCCGCTCGGCTACAGCCAGTCCAACGGCACCGTTGCCCTGCGCGAGGAATTGACGCGCATTTATCCCGGCGCCTCGGTGGATCAGATCGAGGTAACCAACGG
>JAPKZC010000133.1:0-2454 GCA_026394025.1 Candidatus Solibacter sp. | reverse complement strand
AAGCCAATTATCTGCTGGCGCTCGCCCTGCTCCACGAAGGCGATGCAGTAGCCTTCGAAGTCCCCAACTACATGCAGTTTTCAGGCATTCCCAAGAGCCTGGGCGCCACGGTCAACCACTTCCGCCTGCGCATCGACCAGAGTTGGGAACCCGATTGGGAAGAGTTCGAACGCGCCGTCAATCCCAAAACGCGCCTGGTCTACGTCTCCAATCCCAACAACCCCTCGGGCAGCGTGCTTTCCCTTGAGGCCATGCAGCGCATGGTGCGCCGCTGCGAGCAGGTCGGCGCGTACCTGCTGACCGACGAAGTCTACCTCGGGGCCGAAATCGCCTGCCCGCGCACCCCGACCTTCTGGGGAATGAGCGATCGCGTCATCGTCACCAGCGGACTTTCCAAGGCCTACGGCATCCCGGGCGTGCGCATCGGCTGGATCGTAGGACCCGCCGCCGTGGTCGCCGAGTGCTGGAGCCAGCACGATTACATCACCATCGGTCCCAACAAAATCTCCGACGCCGTGGCGCGCGTCGCCGTGCGCCCCGAAAACCGCGAGAAGCTCTACGCCCGCACGCGCTCGATTCTCCAGCACAACCTGCCTCTCATGCGGCAGTGGGCCGCCGGTTTCGCCGGCTTTCTGACTTTTCGCGAACCTCAGGCGGGCGCGCTATGCCTCATGCGCTATCAATCGCCCACCCCCAGCTTCGAACTCTGCGAGCGCATTCGCGTCAACCCGAGCGTGCTCATTGTGCCCGGCGCGCACCTCGGCCTGGAAGGCTACATCCGCGTCTGGCTGGGCGGAAAGCCGGAGTTCTTGAGCGAGGGGCTGCGCCGCATCGGCGTCGAACTAAACGCCGGGATCCGGCGGCTGAATGGCTGACGGCACGCCGCAACTGAAGCGCGAACTCGGCCTGCGCGACATCACGTTCTTCGCCATCACCTGCATCGTGGGCACGCGCTGGATTCCGGCGGCGGCTCACGCGGGCCCAGGCTCCGTCACCCTGTGGCTTCTGGCCGCGTTGCTCTTCATGGTGCCCCTCGCTGTCGCCGTGGCCGC
Source organism: Candidatus Solibacter sp. (assembly GCA_026394025.1). Lineage (GTDB taxonomy): Bacteria > Acidobacteriota > Terriglobia > Bryobacterales > Bryobacteraceae > Solibacter. Next base: position 1,402 of record JAPKZC010000133.1, on the reverse strand, counting down.
GCTCTCCGTGAAATATCCCGGCGCCGGCGGCTTGTACCTGTGGACGCGCAACGATTTCGGCCGCTGGCACGGCTTCCTCTGTTTCATCGTCTACTGGATCGGCATTGCCTTCTGGTTCCCCAGCGCGGCCATGTTCTACATGAGCGCCGGCATTTCCGCCCTCGGCCCCGCCTACGCCTACCTCGCCGAGAGCCGCGCGTTTCTGCTCGGCATCTCGCTCGTGGCCATCTGGGTCGCGCTGGGCACCAACATGATCGGCATGAAGATCGGCAAATGGACGGAGAATGTGGGAGCCGGCGCCACCTGGCTGCTGGGCGCGCTGCTGGTGGCCGTTGCCGCCGTGGTCTGGAGCAAGCGCGGGTCGGCCACGCCTATCCACCTCGCTCCCACCTGGAACTGGGACACCATAAGCTTCTGGTCCACCATCGCCTATGCCATGAGCGGCCTCGAGATGGCGGGTCTGATGGGCGGCGAGATCCGCGACCCCGCGCGCACCCTGCCGCGCGCCGGGTGGATCGCGGCCGCATTCACTACCGTGTTCTATGCCGCGGCCACGCTGGCCCTGCTGGTGATCCTGCGCCCCGGGAAGATCAGCGAGATGAATGGCCTCGCCGAAGCCGGCGAGAGCGCCGCGCGCGTCCTCGGCTTGACTTGGCTGACCCCGCTGATCGCGCTCCTCGTGATGGCCAGCGCCGTAGGCCAGTTCGGTGGATTGGGCACCTCCGTGTCGCGCCTGCCCTTTGTGGTAGGCGTCGACAATCTGCTGCCTGCCGCCTTTGGCAAGGTGCATCCGCGATGGGGCACGCCGCACGTCTCCATCGTCACCCTCGGAGTGCTGGCCTCATTCCTGCTCGTAGTGATTCAACTCGGCGACACCATGCGCGCCGCCTACCAGGCGCTGGTTTCCCTCATGGTGATCAACGGATTTCTCCCGTTCCTCTACATTTTCGGCAGCGCCTGGAAAGCCGGCAAACGAATCAGCGCCATCTCCGGTTGGGCCATCACCTTGCTCGCCATCCTGTGCTCCGTCGTGCCTACTGCTGAAGTCAGGAACGTATGGCTGTTCGAGACCAAGCTGGCAGTCGGAACGGCAGCCGTGATTGCCACGGCCTGGCTCCTCTACCGGCGGGCGCGGTGAAATGCTTCACATTCCGAGCCAGGTTGGAACTGAAGTTCCAGGGACCAGGCGTTTTCTCGCCGGACGGGGTTGATCCGCCCATTTGCACGCCGCAGATCTTGCACCCCGCGGCGTAGTTGTGGAATCAGGCAGGCGGTGCTCGAATCGCAACCCGGCGCTGGCCTCGCTCAACCGTGGAGGTGAGCCCGCCAGTAGCCCACCAACTCGCTATGTACCGCGAATTAGGATTACTGTGACGTATCGGGAAACCGCTTGCTAACGCGC
>JAPKZC010000745.1 GCA_026394025.1 Candidatus Solibacter sp. | reverse complement strand
GCGCGGGGATCGGGCTCACGGTGGAAGACGGGGCGATTTTCGTCGAGCTGTGATGGCGTGCCCGCCGATGCCGGCGGCCAGCAGACCAAGACGCAGCGCGCCGGCGGAGGGCTGGAATGCTCCTATTGTTTGGCCGGCGCGCGGCATGCCTGATATCATTGTCCCGGAGGCCCGTCTCGCTCGTGAAATTGTCGCTAGTAATTCCGGCGCGGAACGAGGACGGCTGCATTATCCAGACCCTGGAACGGTTTACGAAAGTCCTTTCCGCGAACATCGGCAGTTTCGAGATCGTGGTGGTGGACGACGGCAGCACGGACGCCACCGCGGACCGCCTGCGCGCCTTCAGTGCGCTTCATCCCGAGGTGGTGCCGGTCACAAATACGGGACGCCACGGCTTCGGCATGGCGGTCCGGTGCGGGTTGCCGCACACCACAGGCGACGCCGTAGCCATCGTCATGGCGGACGGTTCGGACAGCCCCGAAGACCTCCTCAAGTACTATGGCAAGCTAGAGGAAGGCTATGACTGCGTTTTCGGCTCGCGCTTCATTCAGGGCGGAAGCGTGGTGGACTATCCGCGGCACAAGTTGCTGCTGAATCGCATGGCGAACGCCTTCATCCGGCTGCTCTTCGGGTTGAGCTTCAACGACATCACCAACGCCTTTAAGTGCTACCGGCGGGAAGTGATTGCCGGGATTCAGCCCCTGATCGCTCCCCACTTCAATCTGACCGTGGAAATGCCCTTGAAGGCGCTGGTGCGCGGCTACTCTTACGCCGTGGTGCCGATTACCTGGACCAATCGTGCCGCGGGCGTTTCCAAGCTGAAGATCAAGGAGATGGGCAGCCGCTACCTCTTCATCGTGTTGTATCTCTGGCTGGAGAAAACTCTGGCGCGCGGCGATTATCACCGGACTGTTGCTGTCCCCGCCGAGGAGAAGGGCGCCAAAATCAATGCATGAAACGGTCTTGATCACGGGCGGGGCCGGGTTTGTCGGCTCCGCCCTGGCGATTGCCATCCGGCGCGCTCGCCCCGGCGCCGCTGTGATCGCGTTCGACAACCTGCGCCGCCGCGGTTCCGAAATGAATTTGCCGAGATTGAAAGCGGAGGGTGTGCGGTTCGTGCATGGAGACGTGCGCTCACTGGCGGATCTTGCGGCGATTCGTCCCGCGCCGGACCTGGTTCCCTCATCCACACCAACCTGACCGGCTGTTTCCATTGCCTGGAGATTGCCCGGCAGGCCAAAGCCGACTTCGTGCTCGTGTCCACCAGCCGCGTCTACCCGGTGGCGCCGCTGAATGGCCTGTCTTTCGAAGAAACCGAGACGCGCTACAGTTTGCGGCCCACGCAGTCGGTTGCCGGCGCCTCGGAATCAGGCATCAGCGAGCAGTTTCCACTCGACGGGGCGCGCTCGCTGTACGGGATGACGAAACTGGCGGCCGAACTCATGGTGGCCGAATATGGAGACGCTTACGGCGTCCGGTTCGTGATCGATCGTTGCGGCCTCCTCACCGGCCCGTGGCAGATGGCCAGGGCGGATCAGGGAGTAGTGGCGTTCTGGGTTGCCGCCCACTGTCTCAATCGCGGGCTGAAGTACATCGGCTTCGGCGGCACCGGCAAACAGGTTCGCGATTTCCTCCACATCGACGATTTTTGCGACCTCGTGCTGGACCAGATCGCCAATCTCGACGCTTATGCCGGGCGCCACTGGAACGTGGGAGGCGGCGTCGCCAACAGCCTGTCGCTCCGCGAAGCTACCACTCTGTGCCAAGAAGTGACCGGCCGTACCGTGGATGTAGTCGGCTCCGGCGAGAACCGTCCCTCGGACCTGCGCTGGTACATCACCGACCACCGGGCGGTGTCCGCCGTCCGCGGTTGGAATCCGCAACGCGATGCGCGGCGCACCGTCGCCGATATCGCCGCGTGGATCGACGGCCAGGGCTCGCCGCTGCGCGACGTGATCTTCGGCTAACTCGACCTGTGGGCCTGAACGATTTCCCCGATGATCCTGGGCAGATCGTATTCCAGCTTCCAGTTCGGGAAGTGCTGGTAGATCTTCGTCAGATCCGAGATGTAGCAGATATGATCGCCGACGCGGTTTTCGGGCTTGTAACTGTGCTTCAGCGCGTAGCCCATGCCGGCCAGCAGGTCGATGGTCTCCAGAATGGAAATACTATTCTTCCGCCCGCCGCCCAGGTTGTACACCTCTCCGCAGCGTGGCGCCTTGTAGACCTCCAGAAACAGGTTGGCCACGTCGTGCGAGTGAATCTGATCCCGCACCTGCTTTCCCTTGTAGCCGTAAACCTGGTACTCTTTCCCCGTCATCGCGCAGATGATGATGTACACCAGGTAGCCGTGCAGTTCCACGGCTGAATGCTGCGGCCCGGTCAGGCACCCGCCGCGAAAGACCCCCACCGGCATCTGGAAATAGCGGCCAAACTCCTGACACATCACATCAGCCGCCACTTTGGAAGCGCCGAAGAGCGAGTGCAGGCAGTTGTCGATCGACATGTTCTCATCGATGCCGTCCAGTCCGTCGGCGTAGTCCCAGCGCTTTTCGAGTTCCTGTAGCGGCAAGTAGTTCGGGCGATCGCCGTACACCTTATTGGTGCTGGTGAAGCAGAACGGGGAATCCTTGCAGTAATCGCGCGCAGCCACCAGCATGTTCATCGTGCCCACCGCGTTAACATCGAAATCGTCGTAGGGAATTGACGCGGCTTTATCGTGCGAGGGCTGCGCGGCCGTATGGATGATGAAGTCGGGCCGTTCGCCGGCGACCAGATCGCGCACGCCCTGGCGGTCGCGGATATCGAGATCGAAGTGGCGGTAGCCGGCCACCGAATCCACCAGATCGCGCACCACCGCGCGCGTGGTGCCCGCCGGGCCGAAGAACTGCCGCCGCATGTCGTTATCCACGCCAACTACCTTCCAGCCTTCGCGGGCCAGCAGGCGCGCACATTCGGAGCCGATGAGCCCGCCGGATCCGGTGACCATCACTTTCTTGGGGACGGATGACATAAATCTATTATGCCTGTCGATTTACCAGCACGCTCTGCTTTGGGGATTTCGCGACGGCCAACGGCGCACCCCACGCAACGTCGCCACTGATTCCCACCGCCTGCGCAAGGTAGAATCAAGATTGCCTGATTTCCTCGTAACGGTGGTAATCCCCACCCTCGCTGCGGATTCGAGGCTTCTGGAGTGTGTCCAATCCCTCTCCCGGCAGACAGGGCCAGATCTCGAGGTGGTGATTGTCGACAATAGCGGCCACGGCCTGGTACGCCGCAATGGCACGGCGCCGGGTGCGCGCGTCATAGAGAATACCCGCAACGCCGGTTTCGGCACGGCTCTCAATCAGGGGCTTCGCGCCTCCACTTCTCCTTATGTGGCCACGCTCAACGACGATGCCGTGGCCCATCCGGGCTGGCTCGCGGCCCTCGTTTCCGCCCTCCAAGCCCGTCCCGATGCCGGCATGTGCGCTTCTCAGGTACGCCTTTTCGGTGAGCCCCGCCTGGATTCCGCCGGCATGCTGGTGGCGCGCGACGGCAGCAGTAAGCAGCGCGGACACGGACGCCTTCCCGAGGATTTCCCGGTGCCGGAAGAGGTCCTCATGGCCAGCGGCTCCTCGGCACTCTACCGGCGCAGTATGCTGGAAGACATCGGTGGCTTCGACGACGAGTTCTTCCTCTACTGTGAAGATACCGATCTCGGGCTCCGTGCCCGCTGGGCCGGTTGGAAGTGTCTGTATGTCCCCGAGGCTGTGGTGGAGCACCATTACTCGCTTTCGGCCGGCCGCGCTTCGCCGCTAAAGGCTTATTACGTGGAACGCAACCGTCTGTTCGTGCTGGTCAAGAACTTCCCGGGGCGTATGCTCCTGGCCGCCCCGTTCGTCGCCCTCGCGCGATATCTGTGGCACGCCTGGTATAGCTTCCAGGGCCAGGGAAGCGCCGCGCGATTCCGCGCCGAGGGCAACGCCGGGCCCAGGATGCTCTGGTACGTGGTCCGTGCGCACGCCGCCCTGCTCGCCAACCTGGGCCGCCTGTGGCGGCAGCGGCGCCAGATCCGCGCCCGCGCCCGCATCACCCCCGCGGTCTTCCGCCATCTGCTGCGCAGTCACGCCATCACCGCTAGAAGGATGGCCGCCCTGTGACCCCCGTCAACTCACCCGACTCACTGCTGATTATCGTGCCCGCCCTCAACGAGGAGGGCGCCATCGGCGGCGTGGTCTCTGAAATCCACCAGCACGTCCCCGGAGTTCCCGTGCTCGTGATCGACGATTGCTCTTCGGACACCACTGTAGCCGTGGCGCGTCAGGCCGGCGCCGAAGTGTTGCCCATGCCCCACCATCTCGGCCTCGGGGGCTGCGTGCAGGCCGGCTACAAACTCGCCTGGGAACTCGGGTTCCACTACGTGATCCGGGTGGATGGCGATGGGCAGCACGACGCCCGCGATATTCCGAGCGTGTTCGAGAAACTCAAGACCACCGGCTGCGAAATGGTGATCGGCTCGCGCTTCGTCGCCGATAACGGTTCCCGGACGGGCACCGTCCGCTCCCTGGGGATCCGCTTTTTCCGGCTCGTGCTGCGGCCCGTGCTGGGCAAGGAGGTGCACGATCCGACCTCCGGCTTTGTTGGTGTCAACCGGCGCGCGCTCAACGTGTTCCGCAACAGTTTCCCGCTTGAGTATCCCGAGATTGAAGCCCTGGTGGTCTTGCAGCGCCGCCGTTTCCGTTTCGAAGAGGTGCCCTGCAAGATGCGACCCCGCACCACCGGCCGCTCTACCATCACCGCTCTCAAATCTCTCTACTACGTCGTCCACGTGCTTCTCGGGGTCTTTGTCAATGTACTCAAATTCGATCGCCGTTATCACCGCGCGCAGCGCGAGCGCGGCGCTGGAGGATAGATGGACCGCCTCTTGAACGTCACCACCGTTTTGAGCGTCATCCTGCTCGTCATGGTCTTGGTCAGCGTGCGCCGGGCGCACATCCGCGTGGAGTATTCGGTGAGCTGGCTGCTGGCCGCCGCCGCGATGCTGATTCTCTCGCGGGCGCACCCGCTGCTCGACGCGGTGCGCAACCTGACCGGGCTGCCGGATTCCCCGTTGACGCTATTCCTGCTCGCGGGCGGCGTTTTTCT
>JAPKZC010000159.1 GCA_026394025.1 Candidatus Solibacter sp. | reverse complement strand
GGCGGCCGGCAGGAGGTGGCCAAACAGAAGCCGGCGGCGGGGGATGCCATGGGCTCGTGCGGCCAGCGCGAAAGCCGATTCCATCGCATCCGCCACCGCCGAGCGTACATGGCGAATCAGCACCGGCAGCATTCCCAGAACAAGTACCGCTACCGGGATCACCAGGTGGCGTAAGGTGTCACCCGGTTGGTCGGTCCCCGGAGCGTGCATCCCACCGGCCGGAAGCCAACCGGTTTCAACAGCCGTAACTAGAAATATAACTGCTAATAAAATCTCTGGTATAGACAACATTATTGAAAGTATTACTTTAAATATGGAATCACTCCAGGCGCCGCGCCGCGCCGCGCTCCAGATGCCCAGTGGGATGGCCAGCAGCCACGCCAGAAAGGTGGCCGTAGCGGTCAGCAGCAGGGTGCCCGGTATTCGCTGCCGCAGCAGAGGTCCGACGGCGCTGTTGTAAGCCAGGGAGTAGCCGAATTCGCCGCGTCCCACGGAACCCAGCCAGGCGGCGTAGCGCACCGGCGCCGGGCGGTCCAGACCATGCCGCGCACGCAGGGCATCCACGGTACCGGATGTCACCCCGGGCTCCAGACGCATTTCGGAGAAGAAATCGCCGGGTGCGAGATCCGCGAACAGGAAGGAGAGCACGGAGACTCCGGCGAGCAGCAGCAGACTGTGGAGAAGACGGCGCGCCGCGTACTTCATGCGCCGGCTCCGGGCGAATCCGCTCCGCGGCGATCGCTCCCTACCGGGGTGCTCTCTGGGCCCGGCTCTGTAACCATCCGCAAACACGCGGCATTCCACACACAGCCGCGGCCGTAAGTACCTGCCTCCGCGCTACCCGGCCAACCCGTGAATCCCGCTCCCCCGTGCAGCTTGTTTTCGGTTTTCTTTGCGCTCTCTGCCTCTCCGCGGTAAATCGACTTCCTGTTGGGTTCCGGCTTCGCCGGCTCAGGGAGCCGGCTCATGCGCGGGGTCCTTCCAGTGCTAGGGCGGCGGCGATCAGTTCGCAGGTTTGGGGATGGCGGGGCTGGCTCATCAGCGTGGCGGCATCGGCGTGCTCGATGATGGCGCCTCGCTCCATGACCGCGATCTCGTGGGCTAACCCTGCGACCAGCGTGAGGTCATGGGAAATCAGAATATAGGCGATCCCCAGCCGTTCCTGGAGGCTGGAAAGGAGGGCCGCGACTTGGGCCGCCAGCGAGGCGTCGAGGCCGTTGAACGACTCGTCCAGAATCAGCAGCTTGGGTTCCGCCACCAGGGCCCGGGCGATGGCCAGCCGCTGGCGCTCTCCGCCGCTGAATTCGTGGGCCCGCTTGCCCAGAGCGGCACGCGCGATGCCGGTCAGCTCCAGGGCGGAAGCCGCGCGTTCCCGGCGCTCCGTGCCCGTGCCCCGGCGCTGGATCAGGAGCGGCTCTTCGACAATTTCGGCGGCGGTGAATCGCGGGTTCAGGCTGGCGGCGGGCTGCTGGAAAATCAGTTGCATGTCCAGCCGGCGAAGCGGCGAGAGCGCACGGCCTTCGAAGAGAACCTCGCCGCTGGTAGGGATCTCGAATTGCGTCAGGCAACGGGCCAGCGTGCTCTTGCCGGAGCCCGAAGCGCCGATTACGGCCAGAGTGCGCGCCCGCTGCAAGGTGAAGCTGACTCCGGCGAGGGCGGCCAGGGCGGGCCGGGGAGTCGCCAGCCATCGGCGGCGGAAATAGGTTTTGGAGAGCTCGCGTACCCGGAGCAGCGGCTCAGCGGGCATGAACTTCTCCTTGGGCCAACGCGCCGTCACAGAGCACAAGTAGCTGGTCGGCGGTGGCCGCCAGGATGCCGGGGTGGTGGCTGATCAGCAGGAACGACGTGCGGAGTTGATCGCGCAACCGGCGGAACAGGGCGGCCAGTTCCACCACGCGGGGGGCATCCAGGGAAGTAAAGGGCTCGTCGGCGACGATCAGGGCGGGCCGGCAGGCCAGGGCCTGGGCGATGGTCACGCGCTGGCGTTCGCCGCCGGAAAGTTCATGGGGATAGGCGGCCAGGATGCGGCCGGGTGCGGCGATGCCGGCCAGCGCCAGGAGGTCGCCTGGGTCGCCCTCGGCGTCGTGCGCGCGCAGAATCTCGGCCATCTGGCGCCGGATCCGCAGCACGGGGTTGAGTGCCAGCAGCGGATCCTGAAAGATCATGGAGATCTGTGCGCCGCGGACGGATTCCAGCGCCTGCTCGTCGAGCGCCAGCAGGTCGCGTCCGCGCAGCAGCACTTGTCCGCCAACACGGTACTGCGCGGCAGGCAACAGTTTCAGAAGCGCCAGGGCGAGCGTCGTCTTGCCGGACCCGGAATCGCCGGAGAGCCCCGCGATGGTTCCCGTTGGGATGTCGAAGGAAACCCCACGCAAAACTTCGCGGTGGGGGAGCAGCTCAATGCACAGGTCGCGGACTTCGAGCAGCGGCTCGGGCGGCATTCGTCCTATTCTATGGCTTCCGCTGCGCTCTATGGCTGCGGACCCAGATCGACCCATTCGGCGTCGCGCGGCAGACTTACGCTCCCGCCGTGGATGCGGGGTATCAGGTGCATGTAGGCGTGGAAGTCCGCTTCGTCGCCCACCGGGGCATCCACAAAGCCGGCATCGAAACCTGTGACGTTGATGGACGTGGCGATGCGCTGCCGGAGTTCGCTGAGCGCGTCCCAGATCATGCGCTGCTCCTGCACGTCCAGATCGTAAAAGGCCGCGACATGGCGGCGCGGGGCGACCACCAGGTGGCAGGAGGCGAGTGGGTTGGGATGCGGTACGGCGACCACAAACTCCGTGGAAACCCAGGCGTCTTCGGGTGCCACGGAACAGTATGGGCAGGATGACAAACTAATACTATAACTTACGGCTCCCCTCGTAATCGATGGTACTTGCGTTAACGGGTGCGCGACATAGTGGAGCGCCGTGTACGCCCAATCCGAGCCGCGACCGTCAGGGAGCGGTTGCCGTGACGTGTGCAGAGGTCACGGGCGGGCAACCGCTCCCTTATAGTTGCTCCGTAGGAGAATTCTAGAAAAGGGGTTTTTCACAGCCGTCGTCGCTGGCAGCCTGTGGAAAAGTGCGCGCTCAATTGGCATCGGCGACGGTTGGTGTCAAGGTAGGAGGGCGAGCAGGCATCCCGCGGTTACGAATAATGCTCCCTGGCAGCGATGCTGTGCAAGCAGCAACGATATGCCTACCGTCAGAGCTTCGACCGCGGGATGCGCCTGGTTTCCAAAACGAATACTCAGATGTCGTCTGGCAACACAACACGACTCTACTATAAGGCCTTCGCGGAAACAAGGTCCTGCCTGCTCCTGTACCCAATACGCCTGAAGGAGGCAAACCGAACCATGTCCGATGTCAAGACAGTAGAGCCCACGCCCGCCGCGGCGCCTGCCCCAGAATTCGCAGCGCGTATCGGTCTGGACTGAGCCGACCAAAAACACTTCTGGACCATGCTCGACGAAGGTGGTAAGAAGTCGCGCGGCCAACTGGACAACACCCCGGAAGCCATCGAGGTCTGGGCCGCCGAACTGGCTCAGCGCTGGGGCGGCCGGCCGGTGGCCCTGGCGTTGGAACAATCGCGCGGCGCGGTGATTACCGTGCTTTCCAAATATGCCCACCTGGTGCTGTTCCCCGTGCATCCCACCAGCCTGGCCAACTATCGCAAGACCTTTTCTCCCTCCGGAGCCAAGTGCGATCCCGTCGATGGAGACCTCATCCTGGATTATCTGGTCAAGCATCCGGAACAACTGCGATGCTTGCGGCCCGACACGGTGGAAACCCGGAGCCTGCAATTCCTAACCGAAGAACGGCGCAAACTGGTGGATGCGCATACCGCCGCACTGCAAAGCCTGATCCATTGGCTCAAACAAGTGTTTCCGCAGATTTTGCGGTGGTTCGATAATCCGGCCGCGCCCCTGGTGGCAGATCTGCTCATGCGCTGGCCAACCTTGCAGGAGTTGCAAAAGTCCTCGCCCAAAACCTTGCGCAAATTCTTTCACCAGCACAACTGCCGCAGTGAAGATCGGACCGAGGAGCGCCTGGAGCAGCTCCGCCAGGCGGTTCCCGCTACCCACGACCCGGCCTTGCTGCGGGCTGGCACTCTATCCATTCAGAACGCTACCCGAATCCTGGCTTGCATGCGGCAAGGGATCGCAGAATTTGACCGCTAGATTGCGGTCACTTACCAGGCGCATCCCGACCGCTTCATCACAGAGTCGCTGCCGGGAGCGGGACCGGTGCTGGAACCCCGGCTGATTGCGGCCGTGGGATCGCAGCGCGACCGTTTCGCATCGGCCTACAACATGAACTGCTGTTTTGGCGTAGCACCGAATGTAGAAACTGCAGCCACTGGCATTCGTGCCAGTCCGTGCGCCTCCCCGGTACGTTCTTCATGCCGCGGGCATCCACCAAACACGGTTTTATCCCGCATTGCTCCAGCACATCGTAGAGCGGAATCCAGTAGACT
>JAPKZC010000003.1 GCA_026394025.1 Candidatus Solibacter sp. | reverse complement strand
CGGCACGCGCGGACGCTTCGACAAGCCCACCGACCGCTTCGAGACTCCGACGCTGGTCGAAATCTGGCGCACCGCCCCCTATTTACACGACGGCTCGGTTGCCACCATGCGCGACGTGCTCACCACGGCCAACCTGCAAGATAAGCACGGCAAGACCTCCCATTTGACCCCGCAGCAGATCGACGACCTCGCCGCCTACCTGCTCTCATTGTAGGGCTGGCGGCTATGAGCGTGCGTCTCTTCATGGACTTCGGCTTGACCGATTGTGCGGCGACCCTCTCCATGAACCGAACGAACTCCGCAAGGTCTTGGAGTGCGGCAGTCCCCTGCCGCTTTTGGAGACCCCCGACCTCCGAAAGCGGCAGGGGACTGCCGCACTCCAAGACGCTGGCGCGCCATCGCACGTGCCTGGTTCTGATCCTGGCAGCAGTGGCGCTGGTGGCGCACCCTGGCCTGACTCCGGCGGCAACGTGGCGTGAGCAAGTCGAAATGGACTGGCTCCGCCAGGACGCCAAACGGTCGCCCGCCGAATCCGGACCTGTGACCTGTGCCGAAGATGCCGCCGGCGCGGTGGACGGCATAAAGGAAGGTAAATGGGGATTCCATACCAGTCTGGAAAGCAACCCATGGTGGCAGGTGGACCTGGGACAAGCCCTGAAGCTCGACCGCGTGGTCGTTTACAACCGCTGCGACGGGTTCGCGGAACGCAACTCGCACCTCCTGGTCCTGCTCTCCAGTGACGGCCGGCAGTTCCGGCAGGTTTACCAGCATGCGGGCACCGTCTTCTACGGGGCCACTGACGGAAAGCCGCTAACCGTGAAGCTCGACGGCGCGGAGGCGCGTTTCGTGCGGCTCGCGCTTGAAGGCAAGAGCTACTTTCATTTGGATGAGGTGGAAGCTTATACCGTCGGCGGAGAGCATAACGTCGCCTTTGGCAAACCCGCCGCACAGAGCAGCGTCAGCGAATGGTCGGTGAGGCACGCCCTGCCCGGCATTTCAGCACCGGGCAAGTATCCCATCGCCTTGGTAGTGGAGCGCGGGTTGAAACTGGCCGAAAGCCAGCGCCGGCTCGGGGCCAAGGTGGACCATCACGTCGCCACGCTCCGCCAAGTGGCCGCGGAGTTCCAGAGCCTGCCAGCGGATACCTCCGACGCAGCTCGCCGCGCGCTCTATTTCCGCGCGCGCTGGACCATCCGCGATACGGCGCTGGCGAACCCGCTGCTCAGCTTCGATACGCTTCTCTTCGTCAAGCGCGCGACTACGATGTTCCCGCACATGAGTGACCAGTTCTACGGCTGGTGGTCGCGGCCCGGCGGCGGCGCGTGCGTGCTCGGTGGCTTCAAGTCCGGCGAACCTCAGGTGCGCTGCCTCACGAGCGACATGCCCCTCGGCAACTTCATGGGGCCCGACCTGTCCTTTGACGGCAAGAAGGTGCTGTTCGCCGCCTGCACATTCCATCCCGAGCTCGCTGACGAGCGGAACAAGGCGGACAAATCCCGCGTCCCCGAGGATGCTTTCTACCACGTATTCGAGATGAACGCAGACGGCTCCGGGCGCCGTCAGATCACTCACGGCAAGTACGACGACTTCGACCCTCGTTACCTCCCGGGCGGCGACATCGTCTTTCTTTCCACGCGTAAAGGCACCGCCCTCCAGTGCAGCCAGTGGTTCTCCGATGCTACCCGCACCGCCGACCATCCTGACAGCTACGTGCGTTGCGGCGGCGATAACTACCGCCCGGTGCCCGTCTTCACACTCCACGCGATGGACACGACAGGCGCCAACATCCGCCCGCTTTCGGCCTTCGAGAACTTCGAGTGGGCCCCGTCGGTCGCCAACGATGGCCGCATCCTCTACCCCCGCTGGGATTACATTGACCGCTTCAATGGCCACTTCTTCAGCCTCTGGTCCGCGAACCAGGACGGGACCAATCCGCAGCTTGTTTACGGCAACTACACCGTAAAGCCGCAAGTGAAGTTCGAGGCCCGCTCCATTCCCGGCTCCTCGAAGCTCGTCTTCACAGCCGCCGCGCACCATTCGATCTGCGGCGGCACTCTTTGCCTGTTGGACCGCAACCGGGGCACGGAGGGTGACGCGCCTCTGACGCGCCTCACACCCGAGGTGCCCTTCCCGGAAACCGAGGCGAATGGCGGCCATTACTACGCCAATCCCTGGCCGCTCTCCGAGGAATACTTCCTCGTCGGTTGGGCCGACCAGAAGCTGCCCCCGCATTGCCGTGTTACCGACCAACGAAACCCGCCTAATGCCATGGGCCTCTACCTGCTCGATGCCTTCGGCAACCAGGAACTCCTCTACCGCGACCCGGAGATTTCCTGTGTTTCGCCGATGCCCATCTCGCCGCGATCCCGGCCGCCGACTCAGCCTGCCGTAGCCGCTCTGAACAACGCACAGGAAGGACGGCTGTTCGTTCAAGATGT
>JAPKZC010000543.1 GCA_026394025.1 Candidatus Solibacter sp. | reverse complement strand
CGGGATGGAACACGCCTCCGCCGGACAGCTTACGTTTCTGTCCAATCCCAAGTATGCACCGAAGGTCAAACACACCAAAGCAAGCGCGATTCTGGTTGGCGAAGCGATACAGGGCCTGGATATCGCCAGCCTGGTCTCGGCGAATCCTTACCTGGATTTCGCGCGCGCGCTGGCGCTGTTCTACCAGCCGCCGCAGCCCGCGCCCGGCGTTCATCCCCTGGCCTACGTGGCACCCAGCGCGACCCTCGGCGAGGGCTGCTCCATCGGGCCCTTCGCGGTGGTGGGTGAAGCCGTGCGCATGGGCCGCGGCGCGGTGCTGCACCCGCATGTGGTGATCTATGAAGGGGCGGAAATCGGCGATAATTTCCTGGCGCATTCGCATGCCACGGTGCGCGAATTCTGCCGCATCGGAAATCGCGTGACGCTGCAAAACGGCGTGGTGGTGGGCGGCGACGGCTTCGGTGTAAGATCGTGCAATCCGGCCTGACCATTCTGGAAGACGATGTGGAGATTCAGTCGCTGACCTCGATCGACCGCGCCACCGTGGGAGAAACCCGGATCAAACGCGGCGCCAAGATCGATAGCCTGGTGCAGGTGGGGCACGCCTGCACGGTGGGCGAGGACAACATCATCTGTGCGCAGACCGGTCTCGCGGGAAGCACGGTGCTGGAGCGCAATGTGGTGTTGGCCGGACAAGTGGGGTCGAGCGGACACCTGACGGTACATGAGGACGCGGTGGTCTACGCGCAGAGCGGGATCGGCGGCGACGTGCCCAAAGGCGCGCGAATCTCCGGATCGCCGGCTTTTGCCGCCAACGAGTGGCTGCGCGCGATCACGGCCTTTCAGAAACTGCCCGATTTGCTCCGCACCGTAAGGGAATTGAAGAGAAAGGTCGATAGTTAAGCAGAATGTCGAACCCAACAGCACACCACAGCGAACGCCGTCCGGTGGCGTATCTGAATGACAAGTTCCTGAACGGTCCGGACGCGCGCGCTTTGCGCATCCTCTCCGAATTCATCGAGCCGCTGGTCCACTTCCGCCGTGAAAAAGTGCGCGATACGGTGGTATTCTTCGGCTCCGCCCGGATTAGCGAAGGGCAAGGCGAGCTGGCCCGCTACTATGATGACGCGCGCAGCCTGGCGCACCTGCTGACCGATTGGAGCCAGCAGTTCACCAACAGCACGTACCGCTTCGTGGTCTGTTCCGGCGGGGGGCCGGGCATTATGGAGGCCGCCAACCGCGGAGCGTCGGACGCCCAGGGCAAGACCGTGGGGCTCAATATCGGGCTACCCTTCGAGCAGTTCCCCAACCCTTACATCACGCCGGAACTGAGCTTCGAATTCCACTACTTTTTCATGCGCAAGTTCTGGTTCGCCTACCTCGCCAAGGCACTGGTGGTGTTTCCGGGCGGGTTCGGCACGATGGACGAGATGATGGAGATTCTGACGCTGATGCAGACGCAGAAGCTGGCCAAAAAGATGACCATTCTGCTCTACGGAAGCACCTACTGGAAGGAGATCATCAACTTTGAGGCTCTGGTGAAGTACGGCATGATCGCGCCTGAGGACCTGAGTCTCTTTCAGTTTGCCGACGATCCGGCCAGCGCGTTTGAGTTATTGAAGTCCGGACTGGCCGAACACGCGATGCAACACGACACGCCGGAGATGCCGGCGATGTCGAAATCCATCAACCCGCTAAGGCCGGAAGGGGTCTGAGAAGCGGAATGTTCTCGCGCAGGGTAGCTCCGGGAATCGAGATCCGGCTGTTCGAGGTCACAGACGCCGAGCCGGTCTTCACCGTGGTGGAACGCAATCGTGCCTACTTGCGCGATTGGCTGCCGTGGGTGGATTTCACGGCATCGCCCGAAGACCTGCGGCGCTTCATCGTTAAGGTGCGGGAGCAGTTCGCTGCCGGCCGGGGACCGCAGTGCGGCATCTGGATCGACGGCGCCCTCGGCGGTTCGGTAGGCTGTCATCCCATCGACTGGGCCAACCGGAATTGCGGGATAGGCTACTGGATCGAGGAGCGCTATCAGGGCAAGGGCATTATCACACGTTGCTGTACGAGCCTGCTGGACTACCTGTTCGACGATGTGGGCCTGCACCGGGTGACCATCCAGTGCGGCGTCGCGAATACGCGTCACGCGGGAAGGCGTCACACGCGACGGCGAGTGGGTCAACGACCGCTGGCTGGATTTGGTGGGCTGGGGAATGCTGGAGCAGGACTGGCGCGCGCGGCGGCTGTTGGCAGAAGGCTCCGCCTTGCGCACCCGGGCGTAGCTCGGGGGTGGTTATTTTGCCTTCAGCGTCCAGGCCAGCACGCGGTCGAGCCCGGCCGTAGTCGTGGCATCGAGCTTGGCGCCCGGAGGCCGTATATCGGCACACTCCATGACGCCGCGCCGGCGCAGCACTTCCTTGCGGATGGCCATGCCGAGACCCTCCTGAAACTCGAAGCGCATCAGCGGCACGTAACGATAGAAGGCCTCGGCGGCGGCATCCAGATCTCCGGTGTGAAACAGCTTGACGATCTTCACCAGAATTTCGGGATAGGCAAAGCCGGTCATCGCGCCGGTGGCGCCGGCCATCAGTTCCTCCAGCAGGAAGACACCGCCGAGTCCGCCGAAGATGCCGATATCCATGCCCTGCGCCGCCTCGCGGATGCGCGAGGTCTTGAACGGAGTGGGTGGGTCTTCGAGCTTGATGGTGTTGGCCGCGGCCACTTCGCGGGCGATGCGCACCAGGAGCCACGGCTCCATGGCGAAGCCCGATATCGGCGGATAGTCCTGGATCACGATGGGGATCTCGACGGCGTCGGCGTTTGGGCGAGCGCGGCGGGCTGATCATGACGGCATCCGCGCCGGTCTCGCGGGCGAACCTGGTGTAATCGATGCAGGTGCGCACGCCATCGGCGGTGGCGCCGGCCACCACGCGCACGCGCCCATTCACGTGGCGGACCACAGTCTCCAGCACCCGCACGCGTTCGGTATCGTTCATGCGCGCCACTTCGCTGGTGACACCGAGCGCGGTGAGTCCGTTGACGCCCGCGCCGACGAAGAGATCGACGACACGCTTTAGACTTTCCAGATCCAGATCGCCGGCCGCGGTAAAGGGCGTCGGCAGGACGGAATAAACGCCTTCCAGCTTCAAACGGGTGCCTCCAAGGATGATTTGCGAGTACTCTGGTACTGTACCCTTTTGAGCAATTATTTTTCAAGGAAACCTCATGCGTACTCTCATCGCTTGTATGCTTTTTCTCGGCTCTGCCCTGTCGGCGGCCGATCTCGGCGGCACCTGGATGATGGAACAAGCCGGCCGCGGCGGTAGTCAGGCGCGGAAGACCTACTACTATTTCAAGGTGGAAGGCAACAGCTTCACCGGACAGATGGTGAGCTCCACGGATAGCCGGAAGGTCCAAAACGGCAAGATCGATGGCAACACTATCACCTTCGAGACTCTGAGCTCGTTCAACGACCGCCCGAACCAGATGCGCGCGGAATTCAACGGTGAGGAGTTGACGATTTCGGGAGTTGGCGGACGCGGTGGACGCGGAGGTCCCGCTGGTCCTCCGCCCCCCGGGTTATAGTTGTTTACCGGATATGGG
>JAPKZC010001144.1:12002-15738 GCA_026394025.1 Candidatus Solibacter sp. | reverse complement strand
TTTTTCCGGCCCGAGGAGCGGACCGAGGGTGGCGCTGATCTTGGCGATAAGGTCGGTTTCAATCTGGTGGCGGTAGTCCAACGCCGCGGCGGAAGGCGCTGTGCCGTCCAAAGGGGCTGCGGACTTGGGGCGGCTGAGCAGATTGCCGTTCATGTCCAGCAGGCTAACTGCATCGGGAGAAAGGCCTTCAACCGCGCTGGCCACCAGATGGTTGATGGCGGCCACGTTTTGCGGGGAGAGTCGGGCGCCCGGCCTGACCCTGACCAGTACGCTCGCTTTGGCAGGTTGCTGAGCCTCGAGAAACACGGAGTCCTTGGGGAAGGTCAAGTGGACACGAGCCGTCTCGACCTCGGCCAGCGCCATGACAGTCCGCTCCAGTTCGCCTTCCAGCGCGCGGCGATAGTTCACGTGTTCGGTGAACTCGGTGGCGCCGAGATTGACTTTATCGAACAGTTCAAAGCCGATCCGACCGGACTTAGGAAGACCAATTGAGGCCATGGTGAGCCGAAGTTCGGCCAGGCGGGCAGATGGCACCAGCACGGATCCTCCGCTCTCGGGCAGGCGGTATTCGGCGCCGGCCTCCTTCAATTTCTGCACGATGCCGGAGGCGTCTTCCGGGGACAATCCCGTGAAGAGCGGGCGAAAATCGGATTCCTTTTTCCACTGCACCAGGGAGTATATACCGGCGCCTATCGCAATCACGACCACCAGGATGGTGATACGTTGCCGTGTGGTGAGGTTCGCCAGAATCATGCTCGTTACTTCGATAAGGCCTTGGGACGCTCAGAGAGAAGATCGGCAGACCTGGGCCAAAACGTGAGCCCTACATCTGCATTCGCATAATTTCCTGATAAGCGTTGACGACCTTGTTGCGCGCCTGTAGGAAGAGCTCAAAGGAGAGCTCCGCCTGCTGGGTCGCCAGAATAGTGGTGTGGAGTTCCTCACCTTCACCGGCAAGGAAGCGCTCCACCGAAAGCGAGGCATTCTGTCCGATGGCCTCGACTTTCTGAATGGCGCTGGACAGCACGTCCTTGAATCCACCGGCGCCACCGGCGCCAGCTTGGCCGGCCGGGAGGATGGCCTGGGGAAGAGTTGCTCCGGAGATGGGAAGGATAGAAGCCGACATCAGTTACCTCAGCGGGCCAGGTCGATGGAACGCTGGATCATGTCTTTGACCGCGGCGATGGCCGCGACGTTGGCCCCATAGCTGCGCGAGGCGCCCATGAGGTCAACCATGTCCTCGGCGGGATTGATCTTGGGAAAGGACACATAGCCCTCCTTATCGGCGTCGGGATGACCCGGCAGGTAGCGGCGTTCGGGTTCGCTCATATCGGTGACCACGCCGGCAACGGCGACGCCGCCCATGGATTGCAGCTCGGAACTAAAGATGGATGCGAAGGGAGAACTGACGGTGGTGGATTCGAAGACCACGTCCTTGCGGCGATAGGGGCCGCCTTCGGGAGTGCGGGTGGTTTCGGCGTTGGCCAGGTTTTCCACCAGCAGTTCGGCACGGGCGCGCTGCGCCGCCATGCCGGAAGCTCCCACGGAAAGTACCGAGAACAGGCTCATTATCTACCCTCCTGAATGGCCGAGCGAACGGCGCGAATCTGCGATTTCATCAACTGGGACGCCAACTGGAAGCGGAGCGCGTTTTCGGCCAGCAGACGGGCTTCGCGGTCCAGGCTGACGGTATTACCGTCATTCTTCACGGGAAGCCCATTCACCTCCGTGGCGTGGGGCGCGCCGCCCGTGGCGTTGAGGAATTCCGACTGAAAATCGATGTCCTGGGTGCGATAACCGGGCGTATCGGCGTTGGCGATGTTCGACGCCACGAGTTTCTGCCGGACGCTCAACAGGTCCATGTATCTTTCGAGTTGTCCGGCGACGCGTTGCAGCATTGCACGGGATCTTTTGCATATGGCTCGCCAAACAGTAAGTCACTTTAAATCAACGGTGTGACGGGGAAGATCGCGGCAAAGTCTTGGCGCTGCGGCAGATTCTTGGCGGCCGCCGGCGCGACCGGCAGGGCGACCGGCCCCACGGTTCAAGCGGTGGACGCCGACATTCGGAAGGTAATCTATACGACGAACGCTCGCCAAAGCACCCAG
This sequence comes from Candidatus Solibacter sp., assembly GCA_026394025.1. Classification (GTDB taxonomy): domain Bacteria; phylum Acidobacteriota; class Terriglobia; order Bryobacterales; family Bryobacteraceae; genus Solibacter. Next base: position 13,630 of record JAPKZC010001144.1, on the reverse strand, counting down.
TGTGCTAACGCGTACATCCGCTATAATAAGCGGGTCGTACAGCGCTGCCCGAATGAAGAGATTCTTCCTGATCCCGTTCGTCGCCTTTACATTGCTGCAACTTGCCAGCATCGCCGCCCAGCCGCAGCAGAAGAAGACGACCAGCCGCACAGCCAAAAAGAAACTCCAGAAAAAGCTGCCTTACAAAGCCAAGGTTCCCGGCGTCGACCCTACGATGGGCGATAACGTCGATGGCGACGACCTCGTCATTCGCCGCGCCGCCGTCGCCGCCCTGGGAACCTTCGCCGGCAGCGTCGTGGTGGTCGATCCCACCAGCGGACGCATCCTCAGTATGGTGAACCAGGCGCTGGCGCTCAAGACCGGGTTCGTTCCCTGTTCCACCATCAAGCTGGTCACCGCGCTCGCCGCGCTGACCGAAGGCGTAGTGAGCAAGAACACCACCATTTATACCGGCCGCTACGTCAGCTACAACCTGACCCAGGCGTTGGCCCGCTCCAACAATCAGTACTTCAACATTCTCGGCACTCGCCTGGGTTTCGACCGCGTTCACCACTACGCCGAAATGCTCGGACTCGGCGAGAAAGCCGGCCTCGATATCCCCGGCGAACAGCCCGGCTTCCTGCCCCTCGAAGCCCCCAAGAACGGCGGCGTCGGCATGATGACCAGCTTCGGCACCGGCATTTCCATGACGCCGCTGGAACTCGCCGCCCTGCTCAGCGCCATCGCCAATGGCGGCACTATGTACTATCTGCAATACCCGCGCACCCAGGAGGAAGTGGAGAGCTTCACCCCCAAGGTGAAACATGCGCTCCATCTCGCCCCCACCGGCATCGACGACATCAAGTTCGGCATGCGCGGCGCCGTCGATTTCGGCACCGCCCGCCGTGCCGGGTACGATGCCACCGAGCCCATCCTCGGCAAGACCGGCACCTGTACCGATTTCCAGACGGCCAGCCACATGGGCTGGTTCGGTTCGTTCAACGAGGTTGGTGCGCACCGCCTGGTCGTGGTCGTGATGCTCACCGGCGGACGCAACGTCAGCGGCCCCATCGCCGCCGGGGTAGCCGGCAACATCTACCGCCGCCTGTCCGCCGAACGCTACTTCGTCGCCGACACCGCCGCGAAAAAGACGTCTGACCTCCCCGACGTCATCACCACCATGCCCTCCGGCCGCTAGCACAAATAGTCCAATCCGAGCCGCGCCCGGGGCACCCTCTGGGTCGGGAACGGTTACCTCGGCTTTCCTATCGCTTCCCCTTCGCCTTCAGCCACGCGATCAGCGCCGCCGGGTCGTCGGAGATGATCCCGTCCACGCCCGCATTCACCAGCCGTTCCCACTCCTGGGGTGTGTTGACCGTCCACGGCAGCACCTCCAGGCCCGCCGCGTGCGCCGCGTTCACCTGCTCCGCCGTCACCAACCCGGCAACCGGCGACACAATTCCCGCACCCGCCTCCATCCCGATCGCCACAAAATCCTTCGCCGGTCCCGAGTACAGCGCCGAGAGCTTGATCTCCGGCGCCAGCTTCTTCATCGCAATCAGGGTGCGGAAATCGAAGGATTGTAGCACCACGCGCGCTTCCAGGCGATGCTTGCGGACAGCCGCCAGTACCATCCGCGCGAACTCATC
>JAPKZC010001144.1:0-11948 GCA_026394025.1 Candidatus Solibacter sp. | reverse complement strand
ACAGAAACTTCCCCTTGGGCGCCAGCGCGAAGACCTCGTCAAGCGTCGGCATCTTCGTCCCCGGCACGGCCTGCTGCTTGGGGAACCCGGGATTCTGCTTGGCACCGCAATCCCACTGCCGGACCTCGGCCAGCGTCAGTTCGCGAATCACCGCCTTCCCGCCCGGTCCAGAGCAGACCGGCGCCTGCAACTCCGGGTCGTGCGACACCACGATCACGTTGTCCCTGGTGACCGCCATGTCCAACTCCAAGGCGTCCACGCCCGCCGCGATGGCGTACTCGAACGCCGGCAGCGTGTTCTCCGGGCGCACCGCCCGCGCCCCGCGGTGTCCGTGTACCTGAATTGTCTGGCCGAACCCGCCGCAGGCAATCATGCCCAACACCAGTAGCCTTTTCATCGCAAACCAGTCTACCTTCCGTGTCTAACTAACTAGTTACCGGTATTGCGCGCCACAACCACAGGCGCCTTGCGGGCCGGGGGGCGGGCCGAAGCCGTGGCGGCAGCTTTGCCGCGAGTCGTTCCCTTGCGGCGTGCCGATGCCGAAACCGTTTTCTTCGCCACCGGTGGCTGCACGCGCTGAACGGCCGGGATCAAAAGGCGATCGCCTTCCGCGGCTTGTGCCGATTCCAGGCGGTTCACCGAAACGATGCTGGCGGGCATCACCCCATAGCGCTTGCCGATGGCGGCCAGCGTCTCGCCGGGGCCCACCCGGTGCATGCGCCAGGCATCCAGGTGGTTGGCCGGGATGAGTTGCAGCGCCGCCACCAGTGGATTGCCGTTGCCCTTGGGAACATGCAGTGAGAAATCGGCCGGAACCATACCTCGCAGGCTGGCCGGATTCAGCGCGGCCAATTCGGCGAACGGCAGGTCGAGGATATCCGCCACCAGCGTGAGGCTGGTGGGGGCGGTAGTCTCCACCGTGTCATAAACCAGCGGCGGATCCAGTTGGAAGCCTTCGATGCCGTACTCGGCCGCGTTCTTCTCCATGATGGTCATGGCCAGGATGATGGGCACGTAGTTGGTGGTCTCGGCGGGCAGCGCGCCGCGCGAGCGCAATTCCCAGAAATCGGCGTATCCGGTACGCTCCACGGCCTTTTCCACGTTAACCGGACCGCAATTGTAGGCCGCAATGGCCAGGTACCAGTCGCCGAACTGGTGATATAAATCCCGCAGGTGGCGGGCGGCGGCACGGGTGGCCTTCTCCGGATCCATGCGATCGTCCGTGTAGGCGGTCTGCTTCAAGCCATATTCGTTGCCGCGCCACTTGAGGAACTGCCACATGCCACCGGCGGCTTTGCGCGAGACGGCGCGCGGAATGAAACCGGATTCGGCCTGCGCCAGGTGAATGATCTCCTGCGGTATGCCTTCCTCATCGAGAATGCGGTGGATCATCGGCCGGTAGCGTCCCGACCGCTGCAATCCGGCGAGCAGCGTCTTGTGGCCCCGATTGGAGAAATAGTTGATGTAGCTCAACACCGCGTCGTTCACCGACAGTGGCAGTTGGGAAGTGGTGGCCGCCACCTGTTCACGCACCTTGTCCTTCAGTTTGGGGTCCACCGGGAAGGTCATCTGGAGGATATCTTCGAGCGGGACTTTTTCGAACTTTCCCTGGTCCACCTCGGCGGCCGCGCCCAAATCCGCCAAGTCATAGCGGTGGATGTTGTCCACCATTTCGTCCAATTGCCGCTCAAACAGCTGCCGGTCGATCAGGCCCTGGTCGCTGGCTTCCAGCATGAGATCGATGGCGCGGTCGAATTCCCGGCGCGCGTTAGCTACATCGCCGGCCTGGTAAGAGCGCTTGCCCGCCTGGAACCGCCGAAGGGCGGTCTGGATGGTGGTGTCGCCCTGCGTGCGGCGCTGCATGATTTGGGGATTTAAAAGGATAACTGCGGGGATGTCGGCGCCCAAGTACAGGTTGTGTTGGACCGGAGGAGGATCAGGCAGTTCCGGTGCCAGCGCGGCACCTCGCGGCGCCGGCGGAAGGAACGACATTTGGAATCTGGCCTGCTGGTTGTACCCACAACCGGAGGTGGCGACGGCTACGACGAGCAACGAAAAAGAGCAGAGAGTCTCGGTTCGAACTTTCATCCAACCGCCTCAAGGTATGAAAATAAGGTACTTCCGCGGGCTGTAACCCGGTATTGACCCTAGTAGGCTACCTCATACTCAGTAACAAAAGCAACCACCACCTCAAGCAAGCACCCCCGTGTGCGTGTCACATTCGTGTCAACCGCACACGGGGCTGTGTACTTATTCCTCTTCTTCCTCTTCACCCAGTTTTGCGGCCTTGGCGGCGGCGATCACCTTGTCCGCCTGCAATTGCGGGACATAATCGTAATGGTCGAACTCCATCGTGAAGCTCGCCCGGCCCTGGGTCATGGCTGTCAGATCGCTTTGATAGTTCAACATTTCCGACATGGGCACCTGGGCCCGGATGAACTGGGTGGCCCCCTTGGTATCCATACCGGCGATTCGGCCGCGGCGGCTGTTGAGGTCGCCCATCAGGTCGCCGGCATACTCCACCGGCGCCTGGATCTCGGCATTCATGATGGGTTCGAGCAGCGCCGGCTTGGCCTCCAGCATGGCGGCCTTGAACGCCTTACGGGCGGCCAACTTGAACGCCAGTTCGCTGGAATCGACGTCGTGGTAGGAACCGTCGTAGACCGTGACCTTGAAATCCACCATGGGGTAGCCGGCCAGGTAGCCGTTGGCGGCGGCATCCACCATGCCCTTTTCCACGGCAGGAATGAAGTTCTTCGGAATCGAACCGCCGAAAATCTCATTGGCGAACTGGAAGCCGCTGCCGCGCGCCAGGGGCTCCATCTTGATCCAGCAATCGCCGAACTGGCCGTGACCGCCGGTCTGCTTCTTATGGCGACCCTGTACGTCCGCCCTGCCGCGAACGGTCTCCCGGTACGGGATCTTCGGCGCTTTTAAGGTGACATCGACGCCGTAGCGCTTTTTCAAACGGCTGACCACGATCTCGACGTGCTGCTGTCCGCTGCCGGCCAGAAGGAATTCACGCGTCTGCGGGTCGCGGTAGAAGCGCAGGGACTGGTCTTCTTCCAGGATGCGGTGGACAGCGTTGCCCATACGGTCTTCGTCGTTGCGCGACTTCGCTTCAATCGCGAAGGCGATGGAGGGCTCCGGCAATTTGACTGGCGGGTAGGTGATATCGAAGCCCTTTTCGGCCAGGGTGTCGCCGGTCAGGGTGTCCTTTAGCTTGGCCACCGCGCCGATATCGCCGGCATGCAGCTCGGTGATGGGCTGCAGGGTTTTACCGTGCGGGCTACTCAGGTGCGCCAGGCGTTCCGGCGAACTCTTGTTGACGTTCTGCAGGTTGCAGTCATTCTTGACGATGCCGGTATCGACACGGAAGAAGTTGATGCGTCCGGCGAACGGGTCGGCGGTGGTCTTGAAAACGTAGGCGGAGGCCAGGTCGCTTTCGGCGATCGGACGGTGCGCCTCGGTGCCGTTGACGAATGCCGTGATCTCGCCGCGCTCGGTCGGATTCGGCATATCTTCGACGATCAGATCGAGGATCAAATCGCTGCCGATGTTGTGGTTGGCAGCGGCGCACATGACGGGGAAAATGCGCATTTCGCGGACCCCGGTGCGCATGCCATCGTGAATGCGCTCCACCGGAAGCGTACCCTTCTCGAAGAACTCCTCCATGTAGGCATCATTGCCCTCGGCGACCATTTCGACCAGGGCTTCGTGAGCCGTCTGCGCCTCGGCGGCGTACTCGGCGGGGATGTCGCCTTCCTTGCCTTTCCCGTCGCCATCGGGCGTGTAGGTGAAGGCTCGCATGCGAATCAGATCGACGATGCCCCTGAATTCGCGCTCGCTGCCGATGGGGAGGTGGATGGGCACGGCGGTGCGTCCGAAGTTCTCCTGGATGCTGGCCAGCGCGCGCGCAAAGTCGGCTCGCTCGCGATCCAGCTTGTTCACCACAATGGCGCGCGGCAGTTTGAACTCTTCGGCGAATGCCCAGACCTTTTCGGTCTGCACCTCGACCCCGGCAACGCCGTCCACCACCACGACGGCGGCATCGGCAGCCACCAGGGCGCCGCGCGTATCGTTAATAAATATGTTGTAACCAGGGGTATCCAGGATATTGATCTTGGTCTTCTTCCACTCGGCCACGGCGATGGCAGTAGAAATGGTGATTCTACGTTGAATTTCTTCCTCGTCAAAATCAGTGATCGTGTTGCCCTCGTCGACACGGAGGAGGCGACTGGTAGCTCCGGCGGTGAACAGCAACCCGGCTGTGAGCGTCGTCTTGCCGGAATCGCCGTGGCCCACTACACCAACGTTCCGTATATCCTTGCTTTCGTAGACTTTCACGGAATTGCTCCCTTTTCAAAACGGAATAGTAACACGCGTTGGGTTTGTGGGGCGGGTTGGAAACTTGCGGCGGGTTGCCAACCCGCCAGTGAAACGGCGCGCTACTTCTTGTCGCCCATGGTGGATAGCTCAGTGCGCTCGCGCTCGAGGTACGGGACACCCTTCTCCATCCATGCCGGCGCCGGGGCGCCCTTCAGGTAATGATCGAAGTACTGCTGCAAGCGGATAGTGTAGTCCTTCTGGTTGGGCCGCTTGCGCAAACCGTGCGGTTCGCCGTTGTAATCGAAGAGGTAGACCTCCTTGCCCAGGCGGCGCAGCGCCAGATAGAACTCCACGCCCTGATACCACGGCACGGCATCGTCGCCATCGTTGTGCAGCAGCATCACCGGCGTCTGCACCTTGTCGGCCCAGAAGATGGGCGAATTCTCGATGAATCGGGTGGGATACTGCCAGATAGATCCGCCGATGCGGCTCTGCGTGCGTTCATACTGGAACTGCCGCGGGAGCCCCGTGCCCCAGCGGATGCCGTCATAGGCGCTGATCATGTTGGACACCGGCGCGCCCGCGGCCACCGCCCGGAAACGCTTGGTCTGAGTCACCATGTAGGCAATCTGATAGCCGCCCCAACTGTGCCCCTGAATACCGATGGCGTCTTCCTTCACGAAGCCCTTGTCCACGATCGCCTGGATCCCCGGCATCACGCACTTCATGGCGCTTTGCCCAGGGTAGCCCGTGGTATACACGATGTCCGGGGTGAAGACCAGGTACCCGTTGCTGGTGTAGTAGCTGAGATTGATATTGTGACTGGGGCGCGGGTCCACGAAGCGGTTGACGCTCTGCGTTAAGCGCTCATAGATGTAGACCATCATGGGGTACTTCTTCTTGGGATCGAAGTTGGCCGGTTTGTAGAGGGCACCGGTCAGAGGCACGCCGTCGGCGTTGTGGAACTGCACCACTTCAGAGGTTCCCCACAGGAGGCTGGCCTTTTGCGGATTGGCGTCGCTCACCTTGCGCAGTTCCTTGAAACTGCCGTCGGTGGTGACCAGGTCGGGGAACTCGCTGAACGTCTGCGCGGTCAGCAGGTAGACGTCTGCGTCCTTGGCCTTCACCGGCGCCGTCATGTATTTCGGCGACATGACCAGTTGCTTCGGCTCGCCGCCGTCCAGAGAAGCGCGGAAGAACCCGGTCTCGTACGTCTTGAGGTTCTCGCCTTGCAGCATCACCGGCTTGGCGCCATCGATCCACCGTTCGCGCGGGTTTTCGGCCTCGGTGCGGATGTAGCGCAGGCGCACATCGTGCGCGCGGCCATAGCCGGCGGTCATGTTCTTCGCGCCCGTGCCGTCCGGCGACACCCGCCAGATGTCGTAGCGGTCGTAGATCAGCAGGCTCTTGCCGTCTTTGGTCCAGCCCGCGTTGCCGTAGGCGCCGGGCGTGCTGGGAGTGTCGGTATCCTCGTTGAAAAACTTCACGCCGAGGCTGGCCGTAAGGTTGGCCTTCTTGCCATCGGGCACGGATACCGTACTCCAATCCTTACCGTCGAAATACAGAAGGTAGCGGCCTGAAGGCGACCACGTCATGCTGCCGCGCTGCTTGGTGGCCAGCAGGGTGCGCGCGCCGGTGACCGCATCGATCAGGTACGCATCGGCATAACGCTCGTCGTAATCGGCCAGCGGACGGTATTCGCGGTCGTCCGACCCCATCACCCATTGCGCGCTCTCTGAAGGCGTCACGGTCTCTACCGCGGAATCGGCAAGCTGCACGATCTTGCGCTCCGGAATCAGGTAGGCCGCCGTGAACGTGCGGTTGCGATCGCGCTCGGCGCGCACCTTCTGGATGGGCTGGATGTAATCGTCTTTGTAGCTCCACAGGTCCACCACGGCCTTGCTGTCGTCGGCCGGCGCATCGGCCGCTTCGTCCTTCTTTTCCGGCTGGGGCGGCGCGCAGGCGAAGAACACCCGGGTGCCATCCTTGGAAAAGCTCAATGTGCCCTTGTCGCTGATCACGAACTCCTGGCGAAAACCGGGCATGTCGGCAGATGCCAGGACGGAGGCCGCCGGCAGTTGACGCTCCCAACGGTAGAGCTTCCATTTCGGCCGCCTGGCGGCCGCGTCATCGCGGTCGCTGAGGAAGACCACCTGCGTCTGGTTTTCATCCCAGGTCAGCTTGGCGTATTTGCCTTTGCCTTCCGCCAACGCGGCCGGCGCATCGCTGGTCCCCGGCTTCAGGGCAAAGACGCCGTTCTTGGCGGAGTCGCGCGCCCCCACCGCGTAGACCAGTTGCTTGCCGTCCTCGGTGAGGGTAAACTCCACCACGTCGGTGACGGTGCGCTCGGCGGAATCGGCCAGGTTGCGGACCACCAGGTCCGTGCCGAACTCCGGCCGCGCACCGCGTCCCGCACCCGCCGCACCTACCGCCGCACCGCCGCGTCCGCCGCGACCACCCTGCTGATCGCCTGCCGGCTCAGGCGCTGCCGGAGGGCTCCCCGCCCCGCCCGCCGGAGCGTCCGGACCTTCCTTGAGATACACCAGCAAGCCCGACGCCTTCTCCGGCATGGCAAAGCGCTTGACCCGTTCCACCCGCGTGGCCTTGCCGGAGGCGAGATCGACAATCACCATGCCATCCTTGGGCGCCGGCTTCTTGTCCTTCTTGGCTTTGTCGCTCTCCGCCTTCGGAGGGAAGGTGGAGAACACCACGGTCTTGCTGTCCGCCGAGAACGTGAGAGTCGCGCCGCNNNGCGCCGCGAGCCTCCGGCGGCGGCCCTTCCTGATCCGGCGCAGGTGGCGTGGGCGCGGGACGCATACCCGCCGGTTCGCGCTGCTCCTTGCCGGTCACCAGGTTGCGGATCACCACCTCGCCGTCGCCTTCCTGGGGGAACAGTCCGTAGACGAGAAACTTCCCGTCGTTGGAGAGTTTTTGGCCAACGATGGACCGCCAGCCGTCGTAATCGCCGTGATTGAGGGGCCGCTTGGCTTGCGCAAACGGCACCGGAACAAGCACCGCCGCGGCCAACAGCCACGCGGACACACGCAGAAAACGTCGCCGGTCAAACATGATGAGCGTATTGTAATCCAGCGCACAACGGGTTGCGGTTGGCGGTTTCGACGGCAGTTGCCAAAAGCCGGGGAAGGCCGATTGCAAACCGGCGGCAGGTTGGCAACCCGCCCCACCAATGCCGTGCTTTCCGCCATTTCCCCCTTTCTTGACAGAGATTGGGGTGATAGGTATAATCGTGGAATCTCAGAAGGCTGTCTAATCGCTTTGGTTCCAGGTGCATACGATATCCGCATCCTGCCAGCCTCGGTCTGAATCGAAATAGGTGGCTATGGCTAACGCTCTCCCCATTCCCCATTTGGCGCGCACCGAAGCCGAGCCCTTGCTTGCGACGATCGGTAATACGCCCCTGCTGGGCCTGGAGAAAATCGCGCGGGAATTCCCCGACATCGAGATCTTCGGCAAGGCCGAGTACTTCAACCCCGGCGGCAGCGTCAAGGATCGAGCCGCCCTCAACATGGTGCTCGATGGCGAGCGCTCCGGCAAACTGAACCACCACCGGACCATCCTGGATGCCACCAGCGGCAACACCGGCATCGCCTACGCCATGATCGGCGCCAACCGCGGCTACAAGGTCAAACTGGTGCTGCCCGGCAACGCCAGCGAAGAGCGCAAACGCATCCTCAAAGCCTACGGAGCGGAAGTGGTGTTCAGCGACCCCAATGAGAGCTCCGACGGCGCCATCCGCCGGGTCCGCCAGGTCTACATGGAAGACCCCAACCGCTATTTCTACCCGGACCAGTACAACAATCCGGCCAACTGGAAGGCGCACTTCGAAGGCACCGCCGCCGAGATCATCCACCAGACCGACGGCGGACTCACCCACTTCGTCGCCGCGATGGGGACCAGCGGGACCTTCACCGGCACCACGCGCCGCCTGCGCCGCGATCTGCCCGAAGTGAAGTGCTACTCCGCCCAGCCCTCCAGCGGCTTTCACGGTCTCGAAGGCCTCAAGCACATGCCCACCGCCATTCGCCCCGGTTTTTATGACGACACCATGGCCGATGGCAACCTCTGGATCGAAACCGAGGATGCCTACCGCATGGTCCGCCGCCTGGCCAGGGAAGAGGGCCTGCTGGTGGGGATTTCCTCCGGCTGCAACGTGTACGCTGCTACCCTGCTCGCCCGTGAGATCGCTGCCCGCGGTGAATCCGCGATCATCGTCACCATACTCTGCGACAGCGCCGAGAAGTACCTCAGCGAAAACTTCTGGGACCAGGAATGATCCGCATCGAACCCGAACCGTGGGCCGCCATGGTGGCACACGGCCAAGCCAGCTATCCGAACGAATGCTGCGGCGCCATGCTCGGCTCTACCGAGCGCGACAGCAAAACGGTGCGTCAGGCGATCGCGCTCGAAAACGCCTTCGACGGCGTCCAGGCCGCCCGCTATGAACTCCGGCCAGAGGACCTGCTGGCCGCCGATAAGGCCGCCCGTGAGCGTAAGATGGACCTGATTGGCATTTATCATTCGCATCCCGACTGCGACGCGTACTTTTCTACCACCGATTTGCAGAATTCATGCCCGTGGTATTCCTTCGTCGTCCTATCGATTCAAAAAGGCGAGTTCCACCACGCCAATTGCTTTCTACCCAACTTCGATCAAACCGAAGCGCCAAAAGAGGAGCTGATCTACTGACATGGCTAAGATACTGATCCCGACGCCGCTGCGTCAATTCACCGCGAAGCAGGATTCCGTCACTGTGCCCGGCGCCACCGTGGGCGAAGTGCTTACCGCGCTGACCACCGAGTACCCCGACCTGCGCAAGCAGATCTTCACCGAGGAAGGCAAGTTGCGCAGCTTCGTGAACGTCTACCTGAACGACGAAGACATCCGCTACATCGGAAGGGACGCCGCCCCGGCGGCCGACGCCGACACCCTCTCGCTGGTACCCTCCATCGCCGGAGGAATGCCCGGAGGAACGAATTGACGCTTTCGAAAGATGAAATCCTCCGCTACTCGCGCCACCTGATCGTCCCCGAGGTGGGGATGGAAGGCCAGTTGAAACTCAAGGGCGCCAAGGTCCTGCTGGTGGGCACCGGAGGGCTGGGCGCACCGCTGGGGCTCTATCTCGCCGCCGCCGGTATCGGGCGCATCGGCCTGGTGGATTTCGACGTGGTCGATTTCACGAATCTCCAGCGCCAGGTGATTCACTTCACCAAGGACGTGGGCCGCAACAAGATCGATTCCGCCGCCGAGAAGATGCAGGCGCTCAACCCCAACGTGGAGATTGTCAAGCACGAGGTCGCGCTCAGTAGCGAGAACGCCATGGAGATCCTCAAGGATTACGATCTCGTGGTGGACGGCACCGACAATTTTCCCACGCGTTACCTGGTCAACGATGCCTGCGTGCTGCTGGGCAAGCCCAACGTCTACGGTTCCATCTTCCGTTTCGAAGGCCAAGCCACGGTATTCGCCTATGAGGGCGGCCCCTGCTATCGCTGCCTCTATCCCGAACCGCCGCCCCCCGGCCTGGTGCCGAGTTGCGCCGAGGGCGGCGTGCTCGGCATCCTGCCCGGCACCATCGGCTTGATCCAGGCCACCGAAACCGTGAAACTGATTCTGGGGATCGGCGAACCGCTGGTGGGACGCTTGCTGCTATATGACGCGCTCGGCATGCGTTTCCGCGAACTCAAGCTGCGCAAGAACCCGGAGTGCCCCATCTGCGGCGAGCACCGGACAATCACCAAGTTGATCGATTACCATCAATTCTGCGGCGTGCCGCAGCAACCCCCGAAGCAGGAGACCCAGGTGGCCGAAGGCGAAATCGAAGTAACCGAAGTCAAAGAGAAGCTGGACCGCGGTGACAAGTTCGTCCTGATCGACGTGCGCGAACCCCACGAATACCAGATCTGCAACATCCTCGCGGCCAGGCTGATTCCGCTGGGCGAAGTCGGCAGGCGCCTGGGCGAACTCGACCCTGAAGCCGACATTGTGATCCACTGCAAGAGCGGCATGCGTAGCGCGCGCGCCTGCGGCATCCTGAAGGCGGCGGGCTTCAAGCACGTGCGCAATATGAAGGGCGGAATCCTCGCCTGGAGCGACCAGGTGGATCCCGGCGTACCGAAGTACTCTTTTGGGCGGGCTGGACCTGACGGGCCGACCAGGTTTCCGCCCACTTCTCGGTGGAGTTCATGATCTCGTCCCAGGTGACCTCGCGATTTAGATACGCGGCGGTGCGTCCCAGAATCGCCGTGAGATTGCTGCGCACGCTCTCCTCGTAGTTGTAGATCGGCTTGCCTTCGCGAATCGACGCGATGAACAGCTTCACGTTTTCCACCGCGCCGCCCTTGAACGTGTCGTCCGTCTCCGCGCCCATCCAGGCATTCTTGCCGGTGATGCGGAGCAGACCGCCGTAGTGCGAATCGGCGCAGCCATCGATACCGAAGACGCGCACGCACAGGTCGCTGAACGAATTGGTGAGCTGGTTGGAACTGAAATCGGCATGCACGCTGTTGGGGTAGTGATACTGCACCAGGAAGTGGTCCCACGCATCCCCCGCGTCGTAGCCGGAGCCGCGCCAATCGGTGCGACCGCCGCTGCCGTGGGCCTTTGTGGGATGCCCTTGGAGCAGCCAGTTGGCGACGTCGATCACGTGAATATTCTGCTCCACGATGATGTCGCCACCGAGCACCTTATCCATATAGAAATTGGACATGCGCCGCTGCCCGGCGTCCATCCCGGGCGTGCTTCTGTCCTTGGCCGGGCGCCCCGCGTAGTAGAAGACCTGCGCCAGCACCGGCTTGCCGATATCGCCGCGATGCACGCGTGTCGCCAGTTCCTTGTACACGTCGCGCGAGCGCGTCTGGAAATCCACCCAGTAGGTGAGCTTCTTCTCCTGCGCTTTCTTGCCGCTGGCCAGCACGCTCTTGCACCCCGGCACGTCCACTGCGACGGGCTTGGCCATGTACACGTGCTTGCCGGCGTCGACCGCGGCCAGCGCCTGTTCGGCATGGAAGAGGGTGGGAGTCTCGATGACTACCGCGTCGACCGCCGATTGCGCCAGTTGGCGCCCCGCGTCGGGCCCATAGTACGCGCGGGATGCAAGCACTTTGAAGGTGGCCGCGGTGGAATCGAGATGGTCCTTGACCACATCGGCCAGCGCCACCACACGCGCCCCGGTGAACTCCGGAAAGAAGGGGCCGATCCAGTTGCCGCGTCCGCCGCAGCCAATCAGACCCACTTCGACGTTGGAATTGGCCTGATAGCCGAATGCGGTGGCCGGCTTCAGGATGAGGATGCCGGTGGCCGCGGTCTTCAGGAAACTGCGGCGCCTGCTTTCATTTTCTGGCATGATTACCTCCCTGCTCATTGAGATGGTAGCAGCGGCGGACGCCGCCGGCCACCTAACCCAGGCTCATCTTGATGAGTTGTTCCGCATTCTTGAGCGCTTCCGGCGTGAGCTTCTGCCCGCTCAACATGCGACCCACCTCACGCGTCCGCGCCGCCGCGTCCAGTTCCTCGACTACCGCCACCGTCCGGCCGCGCGACTCCTGTTTCTCCACCCGGTAATGATGGTCCGCGAAGGACGCGATCTGCGGCAGATGGGT
>JAPKZC010000790.1 GCA_026394025.1 Candidatus Solibacter sp. | reverse complement strand
TCGGGGTCGGGACGCTCGTGGTGAAGGAGGACTGAGGCGATGCCCGACAACATCAACATCAAGGATTCGTCCAACGCCGTGGTCCTGGTCGCGACCGAAGATATCGGCGGCGGCGTGGAAGTGCAACGCGTCAAGCTGATGCTTGGCGCTCACGGGCTAGACGGCGGCGACGTCACGGACCCGAATCCCCTTCCCGTGGAGATTCAAAACACCACGGACACGGACAGCCCCGTGTGGGGAAACCAGGGGCCGCTCACGCAGGACTCGCGGGAGTAGTCCTATTACGATACGGTAAATCCACTTCTCACGAGAGATACCTACCTCGGCCGTGTCTTGGGCCAGGACCTCCTGGTAAACCCTTCCACCAAGAGGTTGCAGGTCGAGGGTGCGCCGGTCGCGGATAACAGCGTGTTCGGGTTCCTGCCGGCGCTGAACACGGATTTGACCGTCGTCCTCAACGGGGCGACCACACTGCTCCTTCAACTCACCGGCACCTGGGCCGGTACGGTATCGTTCGAGGCTAGCCCGGACTCCCAGAACTGGTACGCCGTGTATGGCCAGCGTCCCGATGTGGTGACGACGATGGTTGTGAACACAACGGTCGTCGGCGTCTGGGTTTTCTCAGTTGGCGGGTTTCGCGCTTTTCGTGCCAGATTCAGCGCGTACACATCAGGCGTCGTGAAGGCGTTGGTCGCTACTTCCGTCAACGGCAGGTTTGCGACCACCCTGACAGTGAACGGAACGGTTGGCGTCACAGGTTTCACCGTACGGACCACTGGCTCTGAGTTGCTGACCTCGGATTCCGGAGTTGTCCAGTTACAGAACGCCCTCGTGGAGCCGACTCCGTGGAACCCCAGGTGGGCTTTTTACGTGTACGGCGATGCGGTCACCTGGAATGGACAGGTGTACCAGTGCATCGTACCGACATCTGGAGTTAGTCCACCTCCCTATCCGAACAACGCCACCTATTGGCAGGTTGATCAGCGCCAGAACAAATCCCTGGTGACCAGTAGTTACGTTTCTCCTCCTGCCGCTGCCAGACTCCGCGTCGAAATCGACCTGGACGCGTACCAGTACAGGCTGGCGGAATCGTTGTTGGCGGCAAAGCAGCAGCAGGAAGTATCGGATCTGCTGTTTCAGGAGCGCCACTTGCTCCTGATGCAGGGGATGTCGGGCTTGTACGGGGCCAGTTTCGCTATGGGCGCGAGCGGGATGTCCGCTTACGCCATCGAAGAATTCAGATAAGGAGAGAGGAACATGCTCGCAGAGATTCGCGCAGGTCAAACGCAGTTGTCAGACGGAACCATCGCTCCGGCCCGCGCCACCCGCATGGGCGGCATCGTTGTGGGAGACGGCCAGGGGCGCTACTACGAACAGGCCGCGAGGGGGAACATCTTTTCGCTCATTCTGACGGCCTGGTCCACCACCATCGCCGCCGGCAACATCGTGGGCGCGGCCGCCGCCGCCTCCACGCAGTTCGCCCTGTGGAACCCCAGTGGCTCCGGCAAGAACCTGTCGCTGCTGAAGTTCCAGGTGTGGGCGATCTCGGGAACGCCCCCGGTCCCTCCGGTGATCCATAGTTTCTGCACCGCGCCGACGATCGCGACTTCGGTGGTGACGCCGATCGCCTGCAACAACGTGGGCATGGCGGCGGCTTCGGTGGCTCGCGCGCTGACTTCGGCCGCCGGAGCCGCTCTTACCGGCAATAGCATCCTGCAATACTTGCGGGCGGCGGATCTTGGAATCGGCGCCGGCGCGATGGTCCCGGCGAACTTGTTTGAGCCGAAGTTGACCGAGTACATCGACGGCGACATCGTGCTACCTCCGGGTACCTGCTGGGTTCCGACCTGGATGGGTGCCGGCACGACCTTCCTGGGTGGATATTCGATCACCTGGGAAGAGATCCCGGCGTAAGCCTCGTAAGCATGAGCCATGTCGCTGCTCTTGCTGCTCCGGACTCCGTCCGCGACGACCCACGCGCTCAACGGCGTGGCGTTCGGCCAGGGCGTCGGGACTGCTCGACTCGCGGTCCTCCGGTACCTGGACGGCGCCGTCTCCGGCCAAGCCGCCGCCACCGGGAGGCTGGCACGGGTCCACCCGGTATCTGGCTTGGCTGCCGGCGGCGGGACCGCCTCAAGCGCGCTCCGGGTGGCCCGCGCCCTGCGTGGGATCGCGGCGGCTTCCGGTACGGTGGCCGCGCGCGTGGCGGTCGTCCGCAGGCTGGCGGGAGTTGCCGCAGGATCTGCCACCCTCGGCGCACGGTTGGCCCGTGCGCGCCCGTTGGCTGGGGAGGCGTCCGGTACGTCCACTGTCCTCGGGCGCGCGTCCTGCGTGCGCTTCTTGGCGGGTGTGGCCGCAGGTTGGTCGCGTGTCTCCGGCTTCATACTCTCGCTGGGCGGCACGCCTGCCAGTCGCACGTTGCGCGTCCGGAGGGATGCGCGGATGTTCCGGCCCACCTTCGAAGACCGGCGCCACACGGTACGGCGAGAGGCGCGCGTCCTCGTGCCCGCCGCAGAGGACCGGACCATCCACCCGCGAATTGAAGACCGGAACATCGACGCATGACGTTCACAAAAGACCCGGATGCGGTACTCGACTATTCGGTGGACTGGTCCCTCTGGCTGGCCGGCGACGAGATCTCGACGAGCGAGTGGATCTTGGAGGAGGGTGCGCTCCTCGAAAAGGCAACCGACACGAATACCGCGACGAAGGCGACGGCGTGGCTGCGCGGCGGGCAGTCGGGCATCACTTACCTCGTGACCAACCGGATCGTGACCGTTGGCGGCAGGACGGACGACCGGACCATCTCCGTCAAAGTGGAGGATCGCTAATGCTGTTTCTCAAGAGTGACGTCCGGATCACCGGGATGCGCCCGGAGATCCTCCTCGCGGCGGTTGCTGCGATGCGGGTGTACGAGACGGCGGGGCACGACTTCATGATCACGGCCTGCGTGGACGGCAAGCACATGACTGGCTCGCTCCACTATGCGGGCGCGGCCATCGATGTCCGGACGCACGACCT
>JAPKZC010000171.1:19148-19499 GCA_026394025.1 Candidatus Solibacter sp. | reverse complement strand
CCGTTTCTGCCACATCAATTGAATGATCATCATCACCTGGTTGGCCGTCCAGTAGAGGACCAGCGCCGACGGCATCGAGTAGAGGAACATCAGCATGATGACCGGCATGAACATCATCATCTTCTGCTGCGCCGGATCGCCTCCCGCCTGGGGGGTCATCTTCTGCATGACGAACTGGCTGGCGATCATCACCAGGGGAAGAATCTTGATTTCCCAATGCTCGGCCTGGGAAAGGTCCGTCACCCAGAGCCAGGGCGCGCCGCGCATCTCCACCGACACCGTGAATACCTTGTAGAAGGCAAAGAAAAACGGCATTTGCAGCAACATCGGCAGGCAGCCGCCCATGGGGTT
>JAPKZC010000171.1:15184-19071 GCA_026394025.1 Candidatus Solibacter sp. | reverse complement strand
TCTGGCGTTGATGGCGTCGATCTGCGGCTTCAGCGCCTGCATCTTGCGCATCGACTTCATGTTGCTCAGCTTCAGCGGGAACAGGATGAAGTTGATGGCCACCGTGACCAGCACGATCGCCCAGCCGAAGTTGTGCACCATGTTGTCGTTGACCCAGTTGACGATCAGGAAGAGCGGCTTGGCCAGGAACGCCAGCCAGCCGAAATCCACCACCTGTTCCAGCTTGGGGTTGATCTTCTTCAACACGTCGATGTCTTTGGGGCCGACGTATATTTCAAAGCGGTTGGCCGGGCCATCGCCGATGGCCACGCCGCTCAGCGCCTGGGGCGTTTTTTCGTGAGCGGTGGGAACCGTGTCCCCAAACGTGACCTCCTGCATCCCGCTGGTGCCTTCCGCCAGGAAGACGGCGGCGAAGTACTTGTCGGCAATGCCGGCGAAGCTATGGTTGCCGCCGGTGGCCAGCGGCCCTTTTGCGGCCGATTTGGGAGCCTCCTCCACCAGTTTGTTCTGCGCCACGTCGAAGAATAGGGTACGTTGATCGGCGGCCGCTCCAGCGATGGTGAGATCGCCGAATCCGCCGCGCCACTGGAGCATATGAGGTAGCACCTTGCCGTCCAGCGTGACCTCGGTAGACACCGTCGAAATGTATTTGTCCTTCTCGAAACGGAACGCCTTGCGCACGCTGACGTGCCCATCGGAGAACTCGTAGGTGACGCCCAGTCCATCCGGTTCGGCGGTCTGCTTGTACCAGGTCCAGTTGACATTGACGGCGGGCTTCTGGTTCGGGAAGTGCAGCGAGAAGGGGAATTCCAGGCCAGCCGCGGTATTGACCAGGTCCAGTATCTTGTTGTCGTTGCCTTTGGTTTTCTTGAGCTGCCAACTGCGCACCGTGGCGCCCTGGTTGCTGAAGGCAATCTTGTACAGGTCGGTCTCGATGACGAATGGGGGCTCGGCCTTTTGCGGTGTGGC
Source organism: Candidatus Solibacter sp. (assembly GCA_026394025.1). GTDB lineage: Bacteria > Acidobacteriota > Terriglobia > Bryobacterales > Bryobacteraceae > Solibacter. The sequence continues at coordinate 18,102 of JAPKZC010000171.1, read as the reverse complement.
GCCAACCGGCAAGGGTACGGCAGGCTCCGCCGCGGTTTCAGCAGCGGGCGCCGGGGGTATCGTAGCTTCGACCGTGGGCGGAGTGGAAGGCGCGGCCGGCGCGCCTTGGGAAGCCGTCTGCCCGGCGGCGTCCTTCTTAGCGGGCGGCGGGGTCTGCGACTTGAAGAAGTAGGGCGTCAGGAACATCACCGCGCCCATCAGCAGGAAGGCGATCAGGAGCCGCACTTCCATCGACATTTCCTTCGGCGGCTGCGCCGGAGACTTGCTACCGCCATTTACCGATTCGGCCATTGCTGAAAGATTCCGTTAGAAAGACGTTTTACCGGACAGGATCGTAGCCGCCCGAGTGGAAGGGATGGCAGCGCGCCAGGCGGCGCAACCCCATCCAGATCCCCTTCCGAACGCCGTGGCGCTCCACCGCCTCGTGCATGTAATCCGAACAGGTCGGATAGAAACGGCAGGCCGAGGGAAGAAGGGGGGAAATCGCAAACTTATACATTTGAAGCGCCCGGGTCACGATCCACTGCATCGCTGAAAAAGACGTTCCACTTCCCGGCGAAGTTCCGCGACCGGGGCATCGAAGGCTTTGCGCCGCGGATTGATGACGATGGACCACAGTGGGCTCAACTGCTCCAGGTGGAGGCGCACGGCCTCGCGGACCCGTCGCTTGATGCGGTTTCGCACCACGGCTTTGCCGAGGGCGCGAGGGCAGGTGAAGCCGATATGGGGGCCGTCCGGCTGCGGTTCCCGGACACAAAATGCCGCAAACAAGGGTCCGGTGAACCGGGAACCCTCGTCATATACTCTGCGGAAGTCTTTGGAGCGCAGCAGACGGACACGTTTCGGAAAACCAGAGATGGAGACTACCTCTCGGAGCTTACTGTCAGTTTCTTGCGGCCGCGTGCGCGGCGCCGGGCCAGAACGGCGCGTCCGTTCTTGGTTTCCATACGGGTGCGAAACCCATGCGTCTTGGCGCGGTGACGGTTGTTCGGTTGAAAAGTACGTTTCGGCATGTCAGTTCAAGTATTAAGTATAGATCACCGGACGCCGGGCGGCAAATCGGGCTGGCGGTTGGAGAAACCGCGGAAGCCGCGCTGCGTGGTTCAGGCGGCTTCGGTCCCTTGCCGCCCCGGCGTCGGCAACTGCAATGTCAACGAGATCCGCCGATAGGGGACTCGCGGGATGACTGATCCCCGCGGTCCGCGGCTGAGATGGACGAAGCCGTATCGCTCCATCGTCTTCAGCGTCCGGGACAGATTCGATTTCTTCCGCCCGGAGAGTTCCGCCAGACGCGCAAGCGATTCCGGGGTGGATTCGGCGATGATCCCCAGCAACGCACGGTTGCGTTCGGATAGGACCCTGGCGAAGCTCTCAGCCGACGTGAACCATACCTTCGGCTCGCCGGACGCCGGACGGTACTCGCCTCGAGCAATCGCAACTGTCCGGGCTTTCATCTGTTCGTAACTGGCAATCCCAACACGCAGCGTCCTCATTAGATGACTCCCTTCTCTTTCAAGAGTTTATCCACCTTGGCCCAAAAGTCCTCCAGCAGCGTGGCCGCGTCTTTGAAACGATAAGGCCGAACGGTCTGCATCCGGTGCCGGTGGTCAAGTGGACCCCGGCTTTTGCCACCGGGCCCGTGCGACTCCCGGACGGAATGGGCGTTGTCAAATCCAACCAGCCGGTTGCCACCCGGACCATGCAGTGTCAACGAGTAGTTCAGCCCATGCGGCCTGTCGGGGGTGGAAACTACCCGGTTCACTGAGAACCGAACCCAATATTGACCCTTCGTATCGACCACGAATACCTGGCTGTCGAGATCCAGCAGCACTTCCGCACCTGGATCCCGATCTTGCCCTTTCATCCCACAAGATTATCACCTATTGATAACCGTCTGCAAGCAGGCTGAGCAGCGCAAGCAGCGCCAGCAGCGCCGTTGCCGCTCCGCAGGGTTCTGGCCGGCGGTTCCACCGTCAGCGACGAGGGATGCACGCCCATCGGCGCCCTTGTCCCCGGCCCCCGCGGTATTCCATAATGACGAGCGAGCCACCCAGCCATGCTTCGTCGCATTTTCGCCCTCTCGACCGTCGCGCTTGCCCTGGCGTCCGGCGCCGACCAACCTATTAAGGTTGTCCTGGTGGGAGATTCCACCGTCAATGACGAAGGCGGCTGGGGCCCCGGGTTCCGCGCTTCGTTCGGACCCGACGTTCAGGTGGTCAACCTGGCGCTCAACGGACGCAGTTCGAAGAGCTTCCGCGACGAAGGCGAGTGGGCCAAGGTGCTGCGCGAGAAACCGGACTTCGTGCTGATCCAGTTCGGCCACAACGACCAGCCGGGGAAAGGTCCGGAACGCGAGACCGATCCGGCCACTACCTACCGCGCCAACATGGAGCGCTTCGTCGAGGAGGTCAGCGCGGCCGGCGGCACTCCCGTCCTGGTGACCTCCATCGTGCGGCGCGCCTTCGACGCCGGGGGCAAGTTCAGGCCGGATTTGCTGGTGACCTACGCCGAAGCGGTGCGCCGCCTCGCCGTCGAGCGGCAGGTGGCGCTGATCGATCTCTACACCCTGACCCGCGAACAGGCGGAGCGCCGCGGACCCGCGGGCAGCGAGGCGTTAGGGCTCAATGACGCACAGGGCAAACCGGACCGGACTCATTTGGGGCCCAAGGGGCAGACGGAAATCGGCGCCATGGCCGCCAAGGAGTTTGCCCGCGTGGCGCCGCGGGTTAGCGCGTCCCTGCACGAACTGGTCTCGTGGCGAAACGCCATGCGGCAGCCCGCGGCGTGGTACGGCAGCACCGAAGCCGTGCGCATCGCCGATAATCTACTGCTCTACCAGCGTGAGGTCGGCGGTTGGGACAAGAATATCGACATGGCGCTGGCGCTCGGGCCCAAGGATCGCGCCGCGATCGAGAAAC
>JAPKZC010000171.1:14569-15146 GCA_026394025.1 Candidatus Solibacter sp. | reverse complement strand
CCGCGGCGCACTCCACCATCGACAACGACGCCACCTACACCCAAATGCGCTATCTGGCGCGCGTTTATACGGCCACCAAACGCCCGCCTTTCCAGGCAGCTTTCCGCCGCGGGCTTGACTATCTGCTCAAGGCGCAATACCCCAACGGCGGCTGGCCGCAATTCTATCCACTGCGCGACGGCTACTGGAGCCACATCACCTACAACGACGACGCCATGGTGGGCGTGCTGGAACTGCTGCGCGACCTGGTGGACCACAAACCGGAGTTCGCCTTCCTGGGCGACGCTGACCGCGCGCGGGCCAGGCAGGCGATTAGTAAAGGCGTGGAGTGTATTCTCAAGACTCAGGTGGTGCAGCAAGGCAAGCTGACCGCATGGTGCGCGCAGCACGATGAGCGCACGCTCGCCCCGGCCAAGGCTCGCGCCTACGAATTGCCGTCATTGAGCGGCGGCGAGAGCGCCGGCATCGTGAAGTTCCTGATGGGGATTGAGAAGCCGTCGCCCGAAGTGGTGCGCGCCATCGAAGGGGCGGTGGCGTGGTTCCGCACCAACCGGATCCAGGGAATTCGGGTCACACC
>JAPKZC010000171.1:9862-14520 GCA_026394025.1 Candidatus Solibacter sp. | reverse complement strand
GCCAAGGGGTTCGACAATACCGTGGTTGCGGACCCGGCGGCGCCTCCCCTCTGGGCCCGGTTCTACGAATTGGAAACCAACCGGCCCGTCTTCTGCGGGCGCGATTCGGTGGTGAGGTATTCCCTGGCGGAGATCGAATACGAGCGCCGCAACGGCTACCGCTATTATGTCGACCGTCCCGCCAAACTGCTCGACACCGACTACCCCGAATGGCTCCGCAGGCGCCGGCCCTGAGCGCGCAACTCACCCAGTGCTGGTGTTCTTCCGCGCCGCCGACCTGCCGCAGAGCATCCAAGTGCCGGGGCAGATGTTCGGCGGCAGCGGCGGGCGCGTTCGGCTGGAACCCTGGTATTTTGGCCTGGCGGCGCTGGCCTGGGTTTTGGCGGTCGGGGAGGAGAAACGGGAGTGGTTCGAGCGGGCCATCCGGGCGCCCATGCCGATTTACGCTTCGGCGCTCGCGGTAATGCTGTTCTGCCTGGAAACCAGTTCTAGCGGCCGATGTCGGGCGGGGTCTGCACCATGGAAAGCAGCAGACAAACCACCACGAAGATTGCAAGTCCCGATGCCACGATCATAAGCGATACCCCATTCCTACTGATCAGGGAGCAATTGAGGGGCCGTTTGAATAGCTCGGCTTTTTCTGGAGATTCCGGCGGCACGGCGTGTCACGATGCGGCGGAATTGACTCACCGTGTGTCAAAAGTGGTACGGCACTGCCCCGCAGAGAGGCGGACTGCAAGCGACTTCTTTACACTCATTGGGGGCCTATTCAGGTGGCTTACAGGCTCCCAGGTTCACGCTGAAAGCGGCCAGCGATGTCCATTTCTGCCCCTGCCGACGCTCCAGGTGGAAGCTCCTGGTGGGGCCGTCGGCGCGCACGCGCCAATCGGGATTCGGCGTCACCGGGGCGCGCCTGATGCGGATTGGCTTGACGTTGGTTTCGCGGATATTCCAGGTTTCGCCGCCATCGTTGGTCTCGAAGAGTTCGTAGCGGTCGCCGCCCGTGCCCGAACCGTGATCGATCACCAGCGAGCCGCTTTTCTTGTCCTCGAAGAAGAACTGCTGGATGGCGCCGAAACGCGGCTCGTTGAAGATCGCGTGGGACAGCCAGCTCTTGCCGCCATCGGTGGTCTTGAGGAGAAACGGATCCTGGGGGAGCGGGGCGAAGGAGAGGCCGCTGGTCCAGCCGGTTTCGACATCGGCGAACTGCAGGTGGTCGAGGCCGGCGCCGCGCACTCGCTCGTGTACCTCGCGCCAGGTTTGGCCATTGTTCTCGGTGCCCAGCAGGATGGTGTAGAGAGTGGCGCTGGCGCTGTGGATATTGCCCGCGGCGAAAACTCTGATGCCGGTGGATTCCACGGCGGACAGTTCCAGGTAGACCGGACAGGGGTCCTGGTCCGAGCCGGTACGTCCGGCTGCGCGGATGTCTTCCTCGGTGCAACGGAAGGGCACCAGCATGGGCTTGCCGGTGTTTTCCAGCACTGGTGGCGCGGCTTGAGCCACGGGACCCGCCGCGGCAGGGGGCGCGTCCTGCGCCCAGAGTGCGCCGCACGCCAACAGGAGTGATGCAAGCTTTCGCATGGCTCGAAAGGGCTATCTAATTGCGGCCCTAATGGTTCGGAGAATATCTTAGCTTAACCTTGTAACTTAATCCGCGGCATCCGTCGTCTTCTTGTTAATCCCCGTTACGACGGCGGGCGCACTCACCCCTATCACCCAAAAAGCGCGCCCGCCATAACAAATCTATTGGTGGTTACTCATCGAACATACCTTCAAAGAGCGTAGTGCTCAGGTAGCGCTCGGCCGCATCGGGTAGCACGGTCACAATCGTCTTACCGGCGAATTCCGGTTTTTTCCCCAGCCGGACGGCGACAGCCGCCGCCGCGCCGCAGGAGATGCCGCAAAGAATGCCCTCCTCCTTCGCCAACCTACGCGCCATCTCTATGGCTTCCTCGTTGGTAATTAGTTCCACCTGGTCGACCATCGCCAGGTCCAGCGTGTCGGGAATGAATCCGGCGCCGATGCCCTGAACCTTGTGCGGTCCGGGTGCGAGCGGTTTGCCGGCAAGGTGCTGGCTGATTACCGGGCTGTTTTGCGGCTCGATGCCGATGGATAGGATCTTCTTCCCGCGATCTTTCTTGATGTAGCGGGAGATTCCGCTGATGGTGCCGCCGGTGCCAATGCCGGAGACCAACACATCGATTGTGCCATCGGTATCCTCCCAGATTTCGGGGCCGGTGGTACGGAAATGGATCTCGGGGTTGGCGGGGTTCTTAAACTGCTGGAGCAGGAGGAAGCGCTTGGGGTCGGCGGCGGTCATCTGCTCGGCTCTGGCGATGGCACCGGCCATGCCCTCGGAACCCGGGGTGAGGACGAGATTGGCGCCCAAAGCCTTCAGGACCTTGCGGCGCTCAATCGACATGGTCTCGGGCATGGTGAGGTGGATGGGATACCCGCGGGCGGCGGCGACGAAAGCCAGCGCGATCCCGGTATTGCCGCTGGTAGGCTCCACCAGTTCCCTGCCGGAGCGCAGCACGCCGCGCTTTTCGGCGTCCCACACCATGGCGGCGCCAATCCGGCACTTCACGCTATAGGCCGGGTTGCGCCCTTCGATTTTGGCCAGAACGGTGGCTTTGCCGCCATCGGTGACGCGGTTCAGGCGGACCAGCGGGGTGCGCCCGATGCTGAGTGAATTATCGTCATAGACTCGCATGTTTAGATCTCCCAGTTGAGGACGTACTTGTTTTGTTTCTCCTGCCAGGCGCGGAGCAGGTCGGCGAAGGTGGTTTTGTCGATCACGCAACTGATGGCCTCATCCACTTGCTGCCACATCTCGGAGAACGGCGTGGCGGCGCCATTGCGGCGGTCCCGGCTTTTGCCCTGTTGCGGGCCCTCAACGTAGCGCAGCACCTCCCCAACGGTGAGCGCCGCGGCGGGCCGGGCGAGCAGATAGCCGCCTTCGGCGCCACGCCGCGATTCCACGAATCCACCCTGCTTGAGGCTGGCCAGAATCAATTCCAGGAACTTCTGGGGAATCTCCTGGCGCTGGGCAATGTCGGCGATTCGAATCGGTTCGCCGGCCCGCCGCGAGGCCAGGTCGAGGATGGCCTGGAGGGCATATTCACCCTTTACGGAATTGTGCATCGGGGTTTGAGGACGCAATCACCTATATCTCACTAGAGATTGTACCCATGGCGCGAAGATGGCGCAATAGGCAGCGTGCCGGATGTTAAAGTTTCGTACCCCGGCCACCGATAAGGTCATCATGTTTGAGTGGAAAAGCGAATACACCGTTAATATCGGTAGCATCGACGCTCAGCATCAGAACCTGTTCGCCATAGGCCGCGAATTGTACGCGGCCATGAGCGCCGGCCAGGGAAAGAGCGGTCTGGGGCGGATTCTGGCCCGATTGGTTCAGTACGCCGCGGTCCACTTCGCCCACGAAGAGCGCCTGCTGCAGTTGCACCAGTACCCGGATGTTGCCAGGCACAAAGCGGAGCACGATGCCCTGTTCAAGCGGGTGGTGGCGATTCAAACCGAGTTCAATGCCGGCCGGACCAACATGGCGGTTCAGGTGCTGCAATTCCTCAAGGACTGGCTGGAAACGCACATCAAGGGATCCGATTTTGCCTATGCCCCGTATCTGAAAGCGAAAAAAGTGACGTAACTAGCCTGGTGGCGTGCCGGATCTAAAGTATCCGGCACGAGCCGTCGATAAGGTCATCATGTTTGAGTGGAAAAACGAATTTGCGGTGAATATCGGGAGCATCGACTCCCAGCATCAGAATCTGTTCGCCATTGGCCGCGAGTTGCACGCCGCCATGAGCACCGGCCAGGGAAAGAGCGTTCTGGGACCGATACTGGACCGGCTGGTTCAATACACCTCGGCCCACTTCGCCTACGAAGAGCGCCTCTTGCAGTTGCACAAGTACCCGGATTTCGCCGCGCACAAGGCGCAACACGATGCGCTGGTGAAGCAAGTGGTGGCATTTCAAACCGACTTCAAAACCGGCAAGATCTCGATGGCGGTTCCGGTGCTGCTATTCGTCAAGGACTGGCTGGAAAAGCACATCCAGGGGACCGATCTGGCCTATGTCCCCTGTTTGAAAGCACAGAAAGTGGCCTAAGGTGTGGGGCGGCCCCCCGGGCGGCCCCCCGGGACCCGCTTCCTGCCCAAGCGGCCAGCTTTACTCCAGACCGAACAGAGCGTGGTACTTCTGCGGCAAGTGGGTAGGCCGCATGGCGCGCGAAACGAAGACATGGCGGGTGTAGCCCGTGGCCAGCCGGCGATCGTTTTCAGCCAGGCGCATTTCGTAAGCGAATATGACCATGCGGGCGGTGGCTTTCTCGATCCACGTCTTGACAACGACCTCGTCGTCGAAACGCGCGGGAAAGCGGTATTGGCAATGCGATTCGGCCACCGCCAGGAAGATGCCGTCCTCAATTTCCATGTCCCGATAATTGAAGCCGCAGGCTTTGCAGAGTTCCACCCGGCCGACTTCCATCCAAACCAGGTAATTGGCATAGTAGACCACGCCCATCTGGTCGGTTTCGGCGTAGCGTACGCGCAGGCGGGATTCAGTCGCGGGGGTCATGGGGAAGATTGATTGTAACCCACTGCAACCGGATGGCCGTCCGGAACCGTCTGTTAGACTGAG
>JAPKZC010000171.1:0-9771 GCA_026394025.1 Candidatus Solibacter sp. | reverse complement strand
TGGCCGACTTGGCGCGCAGCATCGTGGTGGCGCGGAATCAGGAGTTTGCCGACTCGGCGACGAAGCTTGCCGAAGGCGATGAGGTGGCGTTTCTGCCTCCCGTGAGCGGCGGGTGCAATGCCGGCCCGGTGGCGATCTCCGAAGCCGGACATTACTTCGCCCTGACCCGCCAAGCCATCGATATCCGCGCCGTGATCGCGCGACTGCTCACCGGCGCCGAGGGCGCCGTGGTGACCTTCGAGGGCACGGTCCGCAATCATACCAAGGGTCGGTCAACCAGGTGCCTGGATTACGAGTGCTACGAATCCATGGCGCTCAAGACGATGGCCCAGATCGGCCGCGAGATCGCCGCCGCGCACCAGGTGGAGCGCATCGCCATGGTGCATCGCCTGGGGCGCCTGTTGATCGGCGAGACCAGCGTGGCGGTGATCGTCACCGCGCCGCACCGGCGCGCCGCGTTCGAGGCTGCGCTCGCGGGCATCGACCGGCTCAAGAAAGTGGTGCCCATCTGGAAGAAGGAGCACTTCACAGATGGGGAGGTCTGGGTGGAAGGAGAGTGGGATGAGAATATCCCCTCGGCGGGTTAGGCGGGTCAGGTGGGCCGGGCGCTGGCTGGCCGCCGGATTCTGCACTGGCGCGCTTCTGGCGCAGCAGCCCACCCTCTTCCGCACTGACGTCAACCTGGTGCGCGTCGTCACCACCGTCAAGACACTGGCCGGCCAGATTGTCGGCACGCTCGCCAAAGACGAGTTTGAGGTCTACGATAACGGCGTCAAACAGCAGGTCGAGGTCTTCGAACACCAGACCGAGCAAGCGCTCTCCGTAGTGCTGATGGTGGATACCAGCGGCTCCACGGCCAAGGAACTCAAGTATGAGGCCGATTCCGCGTCGCGCTTTTTTCGCGCCCTGCTGGGCGAGGGCAACCTTGAGGACAACGCCGCACTCTACACCTTCAACTGGGAGGTTCGCGAACAGCAGCCCTTCACGCGCGACCTGAAGGCGCTTGATGGGCGTCTCAAATTGCTGCACGGCGAAGCCGGAACCGCCATGTACGATGCCGTGTATCTGGGCGCACAGCGCTTGGAACCGCGCGCGGGACGCAAGGTGATCGTGGTGGTCACCGACGGCGGCGACACCGTGAGCAAGATCACCGTCCACAAGGCGCTCGAAGCGGCGCAACTGGCCGACGCCGTGATCTACGCCATCGTGGTCATGCCCATCACCAACGACGCCGGACGCAATACCGGCGGCGAGCACGCGCTGGATTTCATGGCCAAGGGCACCGGGGGGCGCTGCTTCCTGCCCACCGTCGGCCCGGAACTCGACAAGGCGTTCAACGCCATCGTCACCGAACTGCGTACCCAATACCTGCTGGGGTATTATCCGCGGAATGTCCCTGTGAGCAAGGACCGTTTCCACAAATTGGAGGTGCGCGTAACGCGCCCGGATTTGCGGGTTTCGGCGCGCAACGGCTATTATGGGGAAGTCGAGGGTGGGCGCAGCGCTTCCCCGGAAGGCCGCTTCACCGTATCCCCCGACAGGCAGCAGAAGCCGACAAAGAAGCGTTAGGAGAAGCCACTACGCCACCACCAGGAAAAGCGCGCGCGCCGGAACAAACGTTTGAAGAGGCGAAGTATCTCAAACGGTTGATCGAGAATGCCACACTGGTCCGGGTCAGATTGGAAGACGGAGAGGAAGTGGTCGGCAGCATCGAGTATTACGACCAATCCTTCATCCGCCTGACCCGAAAGGGTGAAGCCAACCTTTTCATTTTCAAACACGATATCAAGTACCTCACGGAAGAGTCCTAGGGCGTGGCGTACCTGGAAACAGCCGTGGAGATCGCCCGTGAGGCGGGCGCCCTGCTGGCCAACTATTTCGAGCGCCGCGTGGCCTTCGAACTGAAGGGCGATTTCGATTTGGTCACGGAGGCCGACCGGGCCAGCGAGAAGTTGGTGGTGGAACGCCTGCGCACCCACTTCCCATCGCACGGCATTGTGGCGGAAGAAGGCGGCGGCCACGAGAGCCCCTCGGAATACCGCTGGTTTGTGGACCCGCTGGACGGCACCACGAATTTCGCCCACAGCTTCCCCATGTTCAACGTCACACTGGGTCTCGAAAAGGCCGGCGAGATTGTCGCCGGCGTGGTGTACGATCCCATCCGGCAGGAGATGTTCACCGCCGAACGCGGCGCGGGAGCGTATCTCAACAACCGGCGGATCCGCGTCTCCACCGCCAAACGGCTAGAGGATAGCCTGGCGTCCACCGGTTTTCCCAGCCGCAAGCGGCACCAGAACGTCAACATCCACTTCTACCACCAGATGGCCATGGCATCCCACGGAGTGCGGCGCACCGGCTCCGCGGCCATTGACCTGGCCTATATTGCCTGCGGGCGGCTCGACGTGTTCTGGGAGTTCGGACTCAAACCCTGGGACATGGCGGCGGGCACGCTACTGGTCACCGAGGCGGGCGGCACGGTCAGCGAGATGCGCGGCGCCCCGCATCGCGTCGCTTCGTCGGAAACGCTGCTGGCCGACAATGGAGCGCTGCACGCTCCAGTACTCACCCTGTTCGGCGAGATCTTCCGCGGCCAGTTCCGCGAGCCGATCCCACAAATCTCCTAAACCGGCGCCGCCAGCTACTCCCGCACCTGAAAATCGATGAACTGCGTGGCCGTGCGGGTCTGCCCGGAAGGCGCCAGCAAGTCCCGGACCATCACCAGCAGAATGTAGTCTCCGGCAGCGACCTGGCGATCCAGCTTGATCTGTCCGGTAATCCGGCGGCGCGTGCCCTCCGGCGCCTCGCCGAATGCGATCCGCCCGGGCACCCCTTCATAGACCACGCGCCCTTCGGTGAGAATGCGCGTCTGGACCTCCAGTGAGGATTGCTTATCCTGACCGATGAGCGGGTTGAAAACGTTGTACATAAAGGTGCAGTTCTGGCCGGACTTGAAGATGCGCATGCCGGCGTCTTCCCGCGGATCGGCGGGTGCACTGTCCCCTGGGGAGCCACCGCGCAAGATCAACCCGGAGAGAGCCAATCCGCCCTTTTTGACGTCCGGAATCTCGACGAACCGGGTGGCGGAACCGATGCGATCGCTGGCGCTATCCACCACCGCGGCGCGGATCTGCCAGGCGCCCGGACCGGGCATCTTCAGTTGGAAGGCGACGCGCACTCCGTTCTCGACGGCTTTGCGATACTCCGCGGGACGCAGAATGAGTTTCTGGGTCGTCTCCTGGGTGAGGTTCGCGCGGCCGTCATCCGTGAGGACCGCGACTTTCAGTTGCACCCCCGCGCGATAGGTATCCTCCAAATCGCGAATGGAAGAGAGTGCGCTCGGGTCGAAGTACAAGATCGCTTCCACCGTGGGACCTCCGGCCGGATAGTCTGAAAATAGCGCGGTCAGGCGGGTGCGAATCTGGGAGCCGAAAAACGGCGACGCCAGCGCATTGCCTGCCAGCAAATCGTACTCCACCGGCACCAGGGACTCGAACCGCGGCCAGTGCCTGAGGTAGCCGGCGCGGGAGCGCATCGACGGAACTGTCCTCCAGTTGGAAGCCAATCGCATAATAGCCTTGCTCAGCCTGCAGAATACGGCCGAAATCCCCGCCGGACGCCCCGCCGGTATCCCGCACCAGCGATTCCAGCGGGGAATGCGCGGCGCTCGCTCCGCCAGGCGCGGCGGACAGTGGATTCATCGTGTACACCGCTGCCGCCGCCGCATGTGCCGAAGGCAAAGCCTCCCCCGCGGCGCCATCCCGCGGACCGCCCGCGCCCGGGTTCTCCGTCAAGACCACTACCACCTTGCGGCCCGCCTCCTCGCGGAGACCACGCAGGGCGTAGCCCAACGTCAGCCAGGTGGCGCTGCCCGCGCTCGCCGCGCTGGTGCTGCCGCCGAGATACCGAATACCGTCGATCGCGTTGACCAGCGTCCGGATGTCGCCCGTCAGTTGCTGCAATGCACCGGAGCCTCCGCTGCTGCGCAAAATCGCCATGCGGTCGCCGGACGAGATCCCGCTGCCGACGAATTCCCGCAATGCGCTGCGTGCGGCGTGGATGCCCGCCAGCGTCAGGCCCAGATCATCGACTACCACCACCACGTTGCGCCGGATCTCATCGGGCAGCAGATCGAGCGCCGGAAGCTGCTCCGCCTGGCCCGGACGCGAGACCGCCAGGTGCAGGCGGGTGTCAAACCAGGTGAAGTTCACGATCTTCCGCGCACGTCCGCCTTGCACGATTTCGAAATCCTCGGCGGTGAGGTCCACCACCGGACGCCCCGCGGCATCCAGCGCCACTGCATCGACAACCCAGGGGCTTGGCGCCGCGGGTGGCGGCGAGGCACTTTGGCTGAACGCCGCCACGGCACACACCAGCAAGCATGCAAGGCATCGCGTCATACCGGCCTCCGCGCGCGCAGTCTCCGCACTTCCTCCACCACACGCCCCGCGGCGTAATCCACCTCTTCTTCGGTAGTGAATCGCCCCAGCCCGAAACGCGTGGCCGATTGCACCAGTTCCGCCGGCACCCCGATCGCCTGAAGCACGTGGCTGCCCCCACCGCCGTGGGAGCTGCACGCGCTGCCCGTGGAGACCGCCAGATCTGGCAGCGCCACCAACAGCGCATCGCCGTCCACTCGCTCAAAACTCACGTTCAGATTGCCCGCCAGCCGGTGCTCCATCGAGCCGTTCACGCGCACCCCGTCCAACGCCTCTTCCAACTTCTGCTTCAGCCGGTCGCGCAGAACCCGCAAGCGCCCGTATTCCTCCGCCATCTCCAGCCCAGCCACCGCGCAAGCCTCACCGAAGCCCACGATTCCCGGCACGTTCAGGGTCCCCGACCGCATTCCCCCTTCGTGCCCCCCTCCGTCCATCTGCGCCGTCAGCCGGACCCGCGGATTCTGCCTCCGCACGTAAAGCGCGCCCACTCCCTTCGGCCCATACATCTTGTGCGCGCTCACCGACATCAGATCGATGTGGTCGGCATCCACACTGACCGGGAACTTGCCGAATGCCTGCACCGCATCGCAATGGAACAGCACGTTCTGCTCGCGGCAGATAGCGCCGATCTGACGCACCGGCTGGAGCACGCCGATTTCATTGTTGGCGTACATCACGCTCACCAGGACCGTCTCCGGCGTGATTGCCTCGCGCAATTGACCGAGGTCCAGCAGTCCGTCCGCGCCCGGGGTGAGGACCGTCACCCGGCAACCCGCCGCCGCGAGCGTACTCGCCGTATCCAGCACCGCCTTGTGCTCCGTGGCAAGAGTCACGATATGCGCCCGCGCGATACCGGCGGCGGCCACCACACCTTTCAGCGCCAGATTATCCGACTCCGTAGCGCCGCTGGTGAACACGATCTCGCGCGCCGCGGCCCCCGCCAGGTCCGCGATGCGCTGGCGCGCCACTTCCACCGCCGCCTCTGCTTCCCATCCGAAGGCGTGCGTCCCGCTTGCCGCATTGCCGAATTTCGGCCCGAAGAACGGAAGCATCGCATCGACGACACGCGGATCCACCGGTGTCGTGGCATGATAATCGAGATAAATAGTCTTCGTCACGGTTTTTCTGTTGATTGGGATGCCACGCAATCCCGAGTATAATTAACCTTACCGCTGTTCGCGCACCCGGCCCTTCGATGATTCGTCTGTTTAAGGTCTTTATACCAGTTGGCGCGCTGACGCTGTTGGTCTCAGAGGTTCTGCTGGTAACCTCGGCCTTCATCTTCGCGACGTACATCGCTCTTGACGTCGCTCCCACCGTCTTTCTTTTGTACGACGGCGGGCTTCTCCGTATTTCACTGGTGGTGCTGGCCATTGTGATCGGCCTGCACCTGCACGATCTCTATTCCCAGATTCACGTCAAATCGCGGATCGTCCTGTTGCAGCAGCTATGCATGGTGATGGGCGCCGCGTTGGTCACTCAGTCGCTGATCGCTTACGTCAACGCCGACCTGCGCGTGCCCGGCTATGTCCTGTTGGTAGGCAGCGCCATAGCGGTGGCGGCCATCTTCGTCTGGCGGATCCTGTTTAGCGCCTTCGCGTTTCAGGTGGTGGGCCGGGATCGCCTGCTGCTGGTGGGCGGCAGCCCCCTGCTCGAAGACATCGGCCGGTACGTGGCCGAACACCCGGAGAGCGGACTGGGGGTCGCCGGCTATTTGGACGACCGGCACGAACCCGGCGTCGCGCTCCCCGGCGGCAATACGCTGGGCACCATGGAATCGCTTCGCGATGTGGTTCGCAGCACACAGCCCCACCGCATCGTGGTCGGCATGTTCGAGAGGCGCAATCGCATGCCGGTGGGCGAATTGCTGGAATTGCGCTTCGCCGGGAACGTCATCGAAGAAGCCGCCAATACTTATGAGCGCGTGTGCGGCCGCATCTGCCTGAGAGAGATCCGGCCCTCGCAGCTCATCTTTTCCGGCGAGTTGGGGCCGCGCCCTCAAGACCTGCTCTACCGGCGGATCTCCAACATGACTGTGGCCATCGTCGGGATTATTCTCTCCTTCCCGATTATGCTGCTCACCGCCCTGGCGGTCCGCCTCTCCTCCCCCGGAGCCGTGCTCTACCGCCAGACCCGGGTCGGCCTCGATGGCGCGCTGTTCACCGTGTACAAGTTCCGTTCGATGCGCATCGATGCCGAGGTTGGCACCGGCGCCGTATGGGCCCAGAAGGACGACCCGCGCGCCACCGCCGTCGGCCGCATCATCCGCAGAATCCGCTTCGACGAGTTGCCGCAGCTCTTCAACGTGTTCAAGGGCGAGATGTCCATTGTGGGCCCACGGCCCGAGCGCCCCGAATTCGTCAGAGCCCTCAACGAACAGATTCCCTACTACCGGCAGCGCCACTGCGTGCGGCCCGGCATCACGGGCTGGGCGCAGCTCAACTACAAGTACGGCGACACCCTGCAAGACACCATAACCAAGCTGGAATATGACCTCTACTACATCAAGAACATGTCCATGTCGCTCGACACCTACATCATCTTCCACACCTTCAAGGCCATGTTGTTGTCGCGCGGCGCGCAATAGCGCATACTGATCATTACGGCCCCGCGGCCCTTATCATGGCGAACCCTTCGCTGTCCCCCGATGTGGCAATCCTGGAGCGGGAGCAACTGGTCCCCCTGTACCGCGTCGTTCTTCTGGATGACAACGATCACACGTATGACTACGTGATCGAGATGCTGCAGAAGATCTTCATCTTCACCCTGGACCAGGCCTACCGGCACGCCGAGGAGGTGGACCGGGCCGGCCGCACCGTGCTCATCACCTGCGAACTGCGCGAGGCCGAATTCGCCCGCGACCAGATCCGATCCTACGGTCCGGACTGGCGCCTGCCGCGATCCAAGGGCTCGATGAGCGCCGTTATCGAGCCCGCCGGGTAAGCGGGGTCTGCGCCCTTGATATCATGATCAGTATGAGGTTTTTTCGGCTTTTTCCCCTGTTCGCGGCAGGTTTGTGCCTGGTGGCCCAAACACCCCCAAAAACCACAGCGCCAGCCACCATCACGGGACCCGAGGGCGTCACCCTGCCGCTGGAAATTGTGGCCTCACCCGTTATTCCGCCGGATAGGGTGGTGATCCAGGTGGGCGACCTCAAGCTCACCGCCGGGCAGATGGATCAGATTCTGCAAGCCTATCCGGAAAATCAGCGGGTCTACGTCAATGGCCCGGGGCGCAATCAGTTCATCGACCAGGTGGTCCGCGTCCTGCTTCTCTCCGAGGAAGGCAGGCGGCGCAAGCTGACCGAAACCGAAATCTACAAGAACCAGCTCATGTACTCCGCCGCCGGCATCCTGGCCAGCCATACGGACGAAGACATCAAGCGCAAGGTCCGCGGCGACGAGGCCCTGGTGAAGGCATACTACGAGGCGCACAAATCCGAGTACGAGCAGGTTCACGCGCACCACATCCTCATCCGCATGCAGGGCTCTCTCATATCCCTGGCCCCCGGGCAGAAGGACCTGACCGATGCCGATGCGCTGGCCAAAGCCCTGGAACTCCGCCGCAAGATTGTGCAAGGCGCCAACTTCGCAGATCTGGCGCGCACCGATTCGGACGACATGGGCAGCAGTGCCAAAGGCGGCGATCTCGGCTTCGTGAAACGCGGGCAGACCATGCCCTCTTTCGAGGAGGCGGCCTTCGCCCTGCCGCTTGGCGAACTCAGCCAGCCGGTCAAGACCACCTACGGCTATCACCTCATCAAGGTGGAAGAAAGAAAACCCACCAGGACTTTCGAGGAATTGCGCCCGGAGTTGGAAAAGAGTGTGGCCAATGAGGCCAGCCGCAAATTCGTGGACGATCTCAAGGCCAAAACCAAGGTCGTGATCGACCCCGATTTCACCGAGACGCCCAAGGCCGTGATCGGCCCCAGGCAGTGATCCGAACCCGCAAGCTGGCAATCGCCTGCCCGCAGTGCGCCTCCGCGAATGTCTTCTACAGTTGCACCCCCAACTGCTGCTACAACCACGTCTGCGCCGATTGCGGGACCACCTTCGAACCAGCCACCGCGCTCAAAGGCGGCACAGTCACCGGCGTAGTCCCGCCAGACCCGCCGCCCGATGCCACCGACCCCACCGCCGAATGCGCCAAGTGCACCTCGAATGCGGTCTACATGACTGAAGACGGCGGTGTGGTCTGTGGCCAGTGCGGCACTATCCTGGTTTTGGAAATTACCGAAATCGCCCCCGGATAGCTACTTCTTATGCGCCGCGCGACTGCACGCCGCTTCCGCCCCCGTCGGATCGATCGCCGTATTCCCCTGCTCGATGTACACGATCTTCCCTTCCTTATCGATCACAAACGTGGATCGATTCGCCAAACCCGAATCCGGCAGCAATACACCGTAATCGGTGGATACCTGGCGTTTGGCGAAATCGCTCAAGATGGGGAACTGCACGCCGTTTTTGGCGGCGAATTCTCTCTGCGAAGGTGTGTTATCGGTACTGACTCCAAAAACCTTGGTTTCCGATGCGTCAAATTTTGCGATACCAGACTGGTACGCTAGCATTTCCTTCGTTCAGCCACCGCTAAAGGCGGCCGGGAAAAAGGCCAGGACGACATTGCTCTTACCGCGGAAATCGCTCAGCTTCACCCTGCCGCCCGTGGTGGCGGGCAGGTTGAAGTCCGGGGCCGTGTCGCCTTCCTTCAAATGGGTCTTGGGCGGCGCCTGGCCCTGGGCATATAGCCCCGCGGCCAATAGCGTGCCAAAGACGAGACTGCGAATCGTCATAAGTTCACCCTCCCGGGTGTATTGAGCCTATCATACACTCTTGCGGTTGCCTACTGAACGTTGAATCCATCCACCACGATGCGCGGGCGTTCCCCGCGCGTGTCGGCTTGTCTGGTATACCGCATGCTAAGAACATATCGCACAGTAAGAAATTGCTTTCCCCCGTGTGCGCCCCCCGAGGCAGCAGCCTGTGCTATCTCTGGAGAACCAGATCACCATATGCGAACATCGACACTTGTTGCTTGGGTTGCGCTTGGCACAGCCCTGAATGCGTTTTCCCAGGCCGCGCCGCCGGCCACACCTCAACCGGCGCCGCCCGCCCCGCAGGCACCCACGGGACGGGGCCCGCAGGCCGCCCCAATGCCCGGCCAGCCCACTCCGGGCGGGCGCGGGGGATTCAACGTGGGCGCCCTGCCAGCCAGGCCCTCGCCGCCGCCCCCATACACCTGTGACCCGGTTAACCCCAACGCGACACCGGAGGCGCGAGCCCTGCTGAAAACCTTGTGCGGGCTCTCGGGCAAGGGCATCCTGTCGGGCCAGCACAAC
>JAPKZC010000892.1:4239-11497 GCA_026394025.1 Candidatus Solibacter sp. | reverse complement strand
GCGGCCGGGGCCGCGGGCTGAGGCAATGCGGCGTTCACCGCGACGGCGAGTTGTTCCTGCGTCAGCGAGCCGGTACGTGCGGCGTCGCCGTCGGACAGCCATTTGGCAAAGGCCGCCTTCAGCTCTTCGCGAGTGACAGAGCCGTCCTTATTCGAGTCGACCGCCGTGAAGACGCCCGCCCCGGCGCCCCCGCGTCCCCCGCCGCGCCCGGCGGGGGCGGGCTGCTGCGTTTGCAGGGCGACCAGGGCGCCCCCGCACAAAATCGCGGCGCAAGCACCAATCAGCAACGTAGCTGTTGAGTCTTTGAAATGCATGATTCCTCCGGTGTGGACCCAACATAGTATCTAATGTTGCGCCGCCGCGCAGCGAGCCCGCGCGCAGCGGACTCGCTCCCCAGGTTGTCTGCTTACAATCAAGGAATGGTGAACCGAGCGGTCTTCTTTAGTATTGCCCTGTGTTTCCGTCTGCACGCCGAGATTCATCCCATGACGCTGCGCGAGGCGGTGGGTCGGGCGGTGACGCAGAATCCCGACATGACGTTGGCGCGACTGGGCGAGGAAAGCGCGCGGCACGGGGTACAAGTGGCGAAGGACCCGTTCGCGCCGCGGGTCACGGTGGGCAGCGGCCTGGCGTACAGCAACGGGTTTCCGATGAGCATCGAAGGCTCGGCGCCGAGCATTGTGCAGGCGCACGCGACGCAGTTCCTGTTCAATCGCCAGCAGAGTTACGCGGTGGCGCAGGCCAAGGAGCAGGTACGCGGCGCCGGCTTCGAGGTGGCCGGCAAACGCGACGAGGTGGCTTACCGAACCGCGTCGTTATACCTGGATGCGGAACGCGCGGCGCGGGTGGTCACGCTGGCTCGCAAGGACGCGGAAAGCCTGCAAAACGTACTGGCGACGATTCAAGCGCTGGTGAAGGAAGGGCGGGCCCTGCCGCTGGCGGAGAAGCAGGCGGCGCTCCAAGTGGCGCGGGCGCGGCAACTGGCCGCAGCGCTGGAGGGAGACCAGGCCAATGCGGAAACGGCGCTCGGCATCGCGGTGGGGTTCTCGGCGGACGACCGTGTGCGCCCGGCGGCGGAACAGCGGTCCGCGCCGGCGCTGCCGGAATCCGAAGAGCAGGCGGTGCAGGCGGCGCTGGAGGCCAACAAGGAGTTGCGCAAACTGCAATCGCAGATCGCCGCCAAGGGCCTGGAGATGCGCGGCGAGAAGGCATCGCGTTTGCCGCGTGTGGACCTGGTGGCGCAGTACGGACTGTTCGCCAAATTCAATCACTACGAGGACTACTTCCAGAAGTTCCAGCGGCACAACGGGCAGATTGGGATGTCGTTCCAGGTGCCGGTATTCGCCGGACCGGGAATCAAGGCGCAGATGTCGCAGACGGAGACCGAGATTTCGCGCCTGCGGGTTCAATTGAACAGCGCGCGCAACCAGATCAGCGCGGATTTGCAGCAATCGTTCCGCGAAGTGAAGAAGGCCGGAATGGCGGCGGAGGTGGCGCGGCTGGATCTGGAGGTGGCGCGTGAGCAACTGTCGGTGAATCTGGCGCAGATGCAGGAGGGACGGCTCACGCTGCGCCAGGTGGAAGAGGCGCGGGTTGTAGAGAACGGCAAGTGGATGGCGTTTTACGATGCGCAGTACGCGGTGGAGAAAGCGCGGTGGAGCGTGCTGCGCCTGACGGGGGATCTGCTGCCGGCAATCGAGGGGATGCCGTAGAGAGGCACTATTCGTTGCGCAACGTCTCCGCCGGGTCCATGCGTAGAATGCGCAGGGCGGGCGCCAGGCTGGAGAGCGCGGCTACCGCCAGCAGAATCGCGGCGGTCGCCACGAAGGTGACGGGGTCCGTCTCGCGCACGCCCCACAGCATACTCCGCAGGTATCGCACCGCGACCAGCGACATGCCGAGCCCCGCACCAATTCCCGCAATCGAGAGCAGGAGTCCGGGCCGCATCACGCCGGCGATGGTCTGCCGCGCGGTGGCCCCCAACGCCAGCCGGATGCCGATCTCGTGCCTGCGCTGCGCAATGGATTGCGAGATCATGCCGTACAGGCCGACCGCCGCCAGCAGGAGCGCAAGGCCGGCCGGAATGGAGAACGGCGCCGCGAGGTAGCGCTGGCTGCCCGTCTGCACGTTGCGCAGTTGATCCACCGTGCGGAACTGGGCGACAGGCAATTTCGGATCGACATCGGTCACCGCGGCACGGATTTGCCCGCTGAGGTTGGCCGTGGGGCCGCTGGTGCGGATCACCCACTTGGGCGAAAACCAGATGTGGACCGTTTGCAGAAAGCCGTCTTTGGTCTGGCTTGCCGGAACGTATAGGGTCGGCTCAATCGAGAGCGGCCCGCCCTCCGATGTGATGCCGCTGTGTTGTTGCACGTCGCCGCAAATGCCGACGATTTCGCGGCTGCCGCCGCCTAGGTCCACATGCCGCCCCACCGCGCCGCCCCGGGCGAAATACCTGGCGGCGAGCGACCGGCTCACTACCACGATCTTGGCGCTCCCGGCGGTATCGGAATCGCGCAGCCCGCGGCCCGCCACCAGCGGGATTCGCATGGTCTCGAAGTAGCCGGCCGTGGCGTAGACTACTTCGCCGATTTGTTGTTCCCGGTCCGTGCCATCCAGCGCGCGAAATCCGTTATTCAACGGTTGCTCGTAGGGTAGCGTCAGCGCCACCGCGGCGGATTGCACACCCGGAATGCGCCGCATGCGCTCCAGGGTCTGGGTGTAGAGCCGGTTGACCGCCGCCGACGTCTGGTAGCGCGCATCCTGTAACGAAGCCTCGGCGGCGACGACGTTGCGCGTGTCGAAGCCCGGATTGAGGCCGTTGAGCCAGACGAGCGTGCGCAACATGAGCCCGGCGCCGATCAACAGCACCAGGCTGAGCGCCACCTCGGTGGCCACCAGCGCGCCGCGAGTCCAGCGGCCGCGCCCACCCGCGATGCCCCGGCCGGCTTCGTTGAGCACGCCGCGGATGTCCAGCCGGCTGGTGTGCAGCGCCGGCACCAGGCCGAACAGCAGGCTGGTGAGCAGCGCGACGCTCAGCATCACGGCGAGTACACGCGCGTCCAGATCGATGGGGTACCAGAGCTGGTTCTTCTCCGCGCCCAGTTGCTTGAGCCAGTCCAGCGCGAAGCCGCCCACGCCGATGCCCACGATGCCGCCGCCCAGCGCGAGCAGCACGCTCTCCATGAGCAATTGGCGCACGATGGCCCCGCGGCTTCCGCCCAGCGCCATCCGTGTGGCGATCTCGCGGCCGCGTGTGCCGGATCGCGCTAACAGAAGTCCCGCGATGTTTACACAGCCAATCAGCAGCACCAGCAGGACGGCGGCCCAGGTCAGCAGCAGTTCGGAGCGTACACCCCGCGTCACGCCGGTTTCGAGCGGGATGATGCGCTCTTCGAGATTTTTCCCCGCCCGGGAGAACTCCGAGCCGGCATTCAGCGCCTGGCTGAGCGAACGCAACTGCTCCCCCGCTTGCGCCCAGCCCACGCCCGGACGCAGGCGCGCGATCACTCCGTAGTTGGTTCCGACGCCTTCACCGTCCCGGGTCGGCCGCAGAGGTGTCCAGACATCCACCGGGGAGGTGGTGCGGAAATCGCGAGGCATGATGCCGACCACCGTGAACTCCTCGCCGCGCAGGCTGATGGCGCGGCCGGGCACGGTGGGGTCGCCCTGGAAGGCCCGCTGCCAGAAGGCATGACTCAAAATGGCGACGGCCATGCCCTGGGGAACGTCCTCCTGGCGGTTGAATTCGCGGCCGATCCGCGGGGCCACGCCCAGCACCCGGAAGTATCCCGCCGAGACGCGCTGCTGCTGGATATACTCCGGGCGATCGTTGCCCGCAAAGTTGGCGCCGCCCGGCCAGCCGTGGGCTGCAACATCCAGGCCGGGGACGTGGTCGCGAACCGTTTCGAACAGGGCGCCGGTCTGCGCGGTATTGATACTCTCGGCGCCGCCGCCAGGGGAGGCAGTGACCACCGCGGCGAGACGGTCTGGCTCCGGGTACGGCGCACCGCGCAGCAGAACCGCGTCCAGAACGCTGAAAACTGCCGTGTTCACCCCGATGCAGAGGGCCAGGGTGGCGATTACGATCGAGGTGAATCCGGGAGCCTTGCGAAGCTGCCGAAGGGCGAAGCGGGCATCGGACCAGAGTCCCATGTCAGCCTGTTTGCATGCGTCATGCCAGGGTGCATTTTGGGCAATGTCTTTGGAACTGACAGCTTAGCCCAAACAGCAGCCGCCGGTGGTGTTCGTTTGCGGGAATCCGGCGACCGCAAACGTGCAGGTTTTTCGCGAAAAACTCAAGTATTGACAATCAAAACGTAACATTCCGAACGTTGCACCCGTAACCCTAAGACACCATATGGACATATAATTCTTGACGTACCACTACATATTGGGGCACTATTACGAAGGCGTTCCCCCACGTAGGAATCCCGGAATTGGAGAGGCTGATGGGACAACTGTCTGTTGATTTGAGTGCGAGAATGGCACTATTGAAGACTGAAGACCCTCAACAAACCAAGACGGGAATCCCCTTCCCGCGGTACTTTACCTCCAAACTGGAAGCCGGTAAGACGCCGTACGACGAGATCCAGTGGGAAACGCGCACCGCCTCTATCGGCAATGACAAAGGTTCGGTGATATTTGAGCAGCGCGACGTCGAAATGCCGGTGGACTGGTCGCAGACCGCCACCAACATCGTCGCCAGCAAGTATTTCCACGGCAAACTTGGGTCTCCCGACCGCGAGACCTCGGTGGCGCAACTTGTGCAGCGTGTGGTGGATTCGATCGCGGATTGGGGAAAGAAGGACGGCTACTTCAAGACCGCCCAGGATGGGGAGAATTTCCGCATGGAACTGGCCCACCTGATGCTCACCCAGAAGGCCTGCTTCAATTCCCCGGTGTGGTTCAACGTCGGCGTCAAGGAAACCCGCGGCTACGGCTGGATCTACGACGAGCAGCAGGGCCGCGTCACCAAACTCGAAGGCGTGGCGCGCCCGCAGTGCTCGGCCTGCTTTATCGTGAGCGTCAAGGACTCGCTCGAATCCATTCTCGACCTGGCCAAGACGGAAGGCATGCTGTTCAAGTGGGGTTCCGGCACCGGTTCCAACCTCTCCGCGTTACGGGAAGAAGACGCCATCCTCTCGGGCGGCGGGCGTGCCAGCGGGCCGCTGAGTTTCATGAAGGGGTTCGACGCTTTCGCCGGCGTCATCAAGAGTGGCGGCAAGACGCGGCGCGCGGCGAAAATGGTGATCCTCAACGTGGATCATCCCGATGTGGACAAGTTCATCTGGTGCAAGGCGAAGGAAGAGAAGAAGGCGTACACGCTGGTGGAGGCGGGCTACGATGCCTCGCTCGATGGCGAAGCGTACAGTTCGATCTTCTTCCAGAACGCGAACAACAGCGTGCGCGCGACCGACGATTTCATGGAAGCCGCCAGCCGGGGTGAGGATTGGTGGACCAAATCTGTCTCCACCGGCCAACCCGTGAAGCGTCACAAGGCGCAGGACCTGATGCGGCAGATCGCCGAAGCGACGCACCAGTGCGGCGACCCCGGGATGCAGTTCGATACCACGGTCAACCGTTGGCATCCCTGCAAGAACACGGCCCGCATCAACGCTTCCAACCCCTGCTCGGAGTACATGTTCCTGGACGATTCGGCCTGCAACCTCTCCTCGCTGAATCTCATGAAGTTCGTCGGACCAGACGGCCAGTTCGATGTGGAAGCGTTCCGGCACGCCGTGGATACCATGCGCCATCTCTGCCATCATGTGCGGCCAGGCCTACCTCACCAGTTCGCGGGTTGCCGAAGCGGTGGGTACTTTTGAAGGCTACGCGGTCAACCAGCAGCCATTCCTCGAAGTGATTCGCATGCACCGCGATGCGGTCAACCGCATCAATGGCCACCACGTGCCCACGGCCATGATGCAGGGCGCCCGGCAGTGCTGGGACGACGCTTACGAAAGCGGCCGCCGCAACGGCTATCGCAATGCACAGGTGACCGTGATCGCGCCCACCGGCACCATCGGCTTCATGATGGATTGCGATACCACCGGAATCGAGCCCGATCTGGCGCTGATCAAGTTCAAGAAGCTGGTGGGCGGCGGTGTCATCAAGATCGTCAACAATACCGTCCCCGCGGCCCTCATCAAGCTGGGCTACTCGCCGGCGCAGGTGGAGAAAATTGTCACCCACATCGATTCCAGCGGCACTATTGAGGGCGCGCCCGAATTGAAGGCGGAGCACTTGCCGGTGTTCGATTGCAGTTTCCGCCCGCAGAACGGTGTGCGTTCCATCCACTACATGGGCCACGTGAAGATGATGGCGGCGGTGCAGCCGTTCATCTCCGGCGCTATTTCGAAGACCATCAACATGCCGGAAGAGTGCACGGTGGAGGACATCATGACCGCCTACACCGAAAGCTGGAAGCTGGGCTTGAAAGCGGTGGCCATCTACCGCGACAACTCCAAGCGGGTACAGCCGCTCAGTTCGGGATCCGCCAAAGGCGAGAAGAAGAACGCCGGCGCCGTGGCCACCGCCGCCGCCGCCGCCGCCCCGCCCGTGGAGCGCGTGGTCTACCGGCCGGTGCGCCGTAAGCTGCCCGACGAGCGCCGCTCCGTCACGCATAAGTTCTCCATCGGCGGACATGAAGGCTACATCACGGTGGGCATGTACGACGACGGAGCGCCGGGCGAGATCTTCATCACCATGGCCAAGGAAGGGTCGACGATATCCGGCCTGATGGACGCTTTCGCCACGGCGGTGAGCTTCAACCTGCAATACGGCGTGCCGTTCAAGTTCCTGGTGGATAAGTTCGCCCACGTGCGTTTCGAACCAAGCGGGTGGACGGGGAATCCGCAGATCCCCTACGCGAAATCCATCATGGATTACATCTTCCGCTGGATGGGCGCCAAGTTCCTGGGTCCGGAGTATGCGGTAAGTGAAGTGGGCGAGACGATGACGCTTCGTCCCACGGAAACCAGTCCGCAGATTGACCTGCCGTTCAACGCCATGACCACCGATGCCCCGCTGTGTTCGGAGTGCGGCTCCATCATGACGCGCAATGGAAGTTGCTACAAGTGCGGCAATTGCGGCGGCACAAGTGGCTGTAGCTAGAATTTTCTTTCCAACCAGTGTGAAGTGGGAGAATCGCAACGCTCCCGGACTGTAGGCTTCGTCCGGGAGCTTTTTTATTGGGGGCTGAGTCCAACTGGCGACGAGCCAGATCGGGGCTCGACGGGGTTATAGGAACAGGTCT
>JAPKZC010000892.1:0-4205 GCA_026394025.1 Candidatus Solibacter sp. | reverse complement strand
CATGGAGCATTTCCGCCAATTGTCTGGCCTGGGCTTTGCTGATACCGCGCTTGCCACTCAGGATCTCGGAGACACGGCTCTTGGGAAGAATGGCCCAGAGGTCACTTGGCCTTAGTTGTTTCTCCTGGAGCAGGTGGTTCAGCATTTTATGGGGCTCCGCTTTCGGCAACGGGTGGACACGATCTTCGTATTCCTCAATCAACATGCTGAGCATTTCGAGGAGCCGCCCCTCTTCCTCGGTAATCGCCGGCTCCGGCTTCTCCATCAACTGGGCCGCCGCGCGCAGCAGTCGCTGATGTTCATGCCCGGTGCGGATGACAACGGGCAGCGTTTCGTCCAGGAGTTCCCGATATTTGCGTTCGTCGAGTAGGGCGGTGCTCATGACTCCCATTTCTCCTTGCTGTATTCCGAATGCGTGAGGACGTGGCGAACATAGATCACCTGCCATCGGTACTTGATTACGGCGACCAGTCGATATTTGTTGCCGCCGATATTGAATACGGCAAAACACTCCACCGCATCGGCGTGCCGGAAATCTCCGCGCACCTCCACGAGACTCTGCCACCGGGCACGTTTGGCGACCACGTACCAATGCATCAGAAGCTCCAAGGCGTCTTTGTGGTTTTTGGCGAAATCGGTAATGGCCGCCTTGCTGATGACCCTCACATTCCAAAGGTTACCGAAATGGTAACCTTCACGTCAAGGGCCTCTTCGATTGGCCGGGACGAATGCGGATCATGACGACTTGCAATCGTGTATGCCGAACAAGACGATATATGTGAAAGACACCGATCTACCGATCTTCGATGAGGCGCAGAAGGAACTCGGGGAAAGCATTTCATCCCTGTTCGCGTCGTTCCTCAGGGAACGGCTGGCAAACCTCACTGAACAGGAGAAACAGGTACGTAACCTCATCAAACAAATCAAACGCGACCGAGAGGGCGTGGCCAAGGAGGGGGTCGGTGGAGAGAGCAAAAGCGACTTTGATCAGGCGGAGGCCTATGCACGCAAGGTGCTCGAAGCCATTCGCAACAAGGACCATGTGACGGCACGGAATCTGTGGTCGGGAGCCCAGTCGTATCAGGCAATCGCGCAGCGTAGCGCCGAGTCCTATCGCAAGCTCTCCAAGGCCATAGACCGAGCGCTCAACGGAGCGGCGTAACCCTCAGCGTCCCCCTACCCCCGGAATTCCACGCTGCGGGCGAACTTGACGGCGGGGTTTTCTTTCAACTGGGCGAGCACGCTTTCGGGCACGAGGCCGTCGGTGGATACGAGCGCGACGGCTTCCGAGGTGCCTTCGCGGCGTCCCAGGGAGAAGTTGGCGATGTTGATGTTGTTCTTGCCGAGCACCGTACCCACGTGGCCGATGAAGCCGGGGACGTCCTGATTCTTCATGACGATGAGGAAGCCGGTGAGCGCGGCTTCGCAGTAGATGCCGTCCACCTGCAAGAGCCGCGGTTTGCCGAGTACTACGGCGCCCTCAACGGTGGTGATGCCGCTATCGGTCTCTACGTCGATGCGGATGGAATCTGTGTGCACGCTGCGCTTATCGTGGCGCTCCACCACTTCCCAGCCGCGCTGCTCGGCGATTTGCATGGCGTTGATCAGGTTGGCGCGGTGCGAAGTGGAGCGGGCGAGGACGCCCGCCAGGCCGGCGTTACGCAGCAGGCTGGTGGCGTTGTCGGCGATCTTGCCGAAATAGTGCAGGCGAACGGTGTGGGGATTGCCGCTGGCAATATGCGCGGCGAAGTTGCCCAGGCGGTCCGCCAGCGTGGCGTAGGGGCCCAGCGCGCGGTATTGGTCGGGCGAGAGCGCGGGCATGTTGCCGGCGTTGATGGCGATCGCGTGCTTGAGGTATTCCACCACCTGCTCGGCGATGCGCACGCCGACGATTTCCTGCGCCTCTTCGGTGGAGCCGCCGATGTGCGGGGTGGCCAGCACGCCATCGGAGGCGAACAGCGGGAAGCCGGGCGGCGGCGGTTCCTTGCTGTAGACATCGAGCGAGGCGTCGGCCACTTTGCCGCTGGCGAGAGCTTCGACCAGGGCGGCTTCGTCCACCAGTTCGCCGCGCGCGCAGTTGACGATGCGCACGCCGCCTTTCATCTGGGCGAAGGCCTCGCGGGAGAGCATGCCCTGCGTCTCGGGCGTGGCCGCCACGTGCAGCGTGAGGTAATCGCTGACCGCGTAGAGCTGCGGCAAGTCGAGCAGCTCCACGCCAAGGTCGTGCGCGATGGTGGAGGTGACGTAGGGATCGTGCGCCACGATGCGCATTTCGAATGCGCGGGCACGCTTCACCACTTCGCGCCCGATGCTGCCCAGGCCGACGATGCCGAGCGTCTTGCCGCGCAGTTCGTTGCCCATGAACTTTTTCTTTTCCCACTTGCCGGAGCGGGTGGAGGCGCTGGCCTGCGGAATGTGGCGCGCCATGGCGAGCATCATGGCGAGCGTGTGCTCCGCCACGGAGATGGCGTTGCCGCCCGGGGTGTTCATCACCAGCACAATGACGCGCAGTCTGGGCGCCTGCTCCAGCACGGACTGGTTGACCTGCACGACGGAGCGCACCAGCAGCGCATCGGCGTCCGCCAGGTGCTGCGCGTATTCCTTCGGATTCGAAACGATGACGTTCCAGCCAGGCTGGGATTGAAACAGCTCGATCCCGGCCGGCGCGAGGGGCTCAGCGATGAGAATGTTCATAGGATTCTGAGATGGAGCGGGGGATGGCCCAACTCCCTTACTTCAGCGATTTGACGGCGGCTTGCGCGTAAACTTCCTGGGCCGCGGCGAGGCCGGTGCCGTACTGCACCGGGTGTCCGTTGGCGTCGTACTGCACCGGGTGTCCGTTGGCGTTGAGAATGATCTCCAGACAGGCGATCATGGCGAACAGGTCGGCGAAATCGAAGTAACCCAGGTGCGCGATGCGGAAAATCTGTCCCTTCATGGAGCCCTGCCCGTTGGCGATGATGGAGCCGAAACGGTTGCGGAATTCCTTGACGATGACGCCCGAATCCAGGCCGGCGGGCGCTGTGATGGCCGTGACCGAGGAGCCCGGCGAGGCGGCCGAGAAAATTTCCAGGCCGAGTTTGGCGGCGGCGGCGCGCGTGGCCTGCGCCAGCATCTGGGCGTTCTTGACCAGGTCCGCCATGCCGATCTGCTTGACGTATAGCAGGGCTTCGCCCAACGCCAGAATCATGGCGGTGGCGGGCGTCCAACTGGATTCGCCGGCATCGCCGCTCTTCTTTTCCTTCTTCAGGTTGAAGTAGAAGTGCGGCAGGTTGCAGGTCTCAGCGAGCTTCCACGCCTTCGGGCTGACCGACAGGAAGGCCAAACCCGGAGGCACCATGAAGGCCTTCTGGGAGCCACCGATCACGACGTCGAGACCCCAGCCATCGATATCGAGCGGCATCGTGCCCAGACCGGTAATCGCATCGACGACGAAGATGGCGCCGGTTTTGGCGATGGCGCGGCCCATGGCTTCCACGTCATGCACCGCGCCGGTGGAGGTCTCCGACGCCTGCACGAATACGCCCTTGGTGGCGGGCTCGGCCTGCCACATTGGCATCGAGGCCGTAGGCCTTGACGATGTCCGCCCACCGCTCGCCGAATTTTCCCGCGACGCAGACAATAACCTTGTCGCCCTTGGAGAAGAGATTCGACACCGAGGCGTCCATGGCGCCGGTGCCGGAGGCGGCGAACATCAGTACGTCATTCGACGTCCCCATCACTTCCTTGAGGTCCGCCAGACAAGCTCGGTAGACCTTGCGGAAATCTTCGGTACGGTGGTGCATGTCCGACCGCATCATCGCGTGCAGGGCAGGCGGATAGAGGGGAGTCGGACCGGGGGTCAATAAACGCTGTTTTTTAATGTACATCGACTTGAGTAGTCCTTTAGAATATCAGACATCATGCCCCTTATCGATCAGGTGCAGCAGGAAATGGTCGCCGCCATGAAGAGCAAAGACGCCGCGCGGTTGAGCGCGCTCCGGATGCTCAAGGCGGCGCTGATGAAACAGAAGGTGGATTCGCCCAAACCGTTGGACGAAGCCGCCGAGATGCAGGTGCTCAAGATCCTCATCAAGCAGCGGATAGACGCCGCCGAGATGTATCGCAAGGCGGGCCGCACGGAATCGGCCGAAAGCGAGGAGGCAGAAAAGGCAATGCTGGAAACCTACCTGCCGGCCGGCGCAAGCGAAGAAGAAATGGATGCC
>JAPKZC010000265.1:2210-2714 GCA_026394025.1 Candidatus Solibacter sp. | reverse complement strand
GCGGCGGGTCGGCCGCGAAACCACCCGCTGGCGCAGCCACCAGGAGCGCGCAAAGCACCGCGAGATACGATCTGATACCGGTCATGGAAAAAACCTCCGTCCCAACATGGAACAACCTGGGTCTGTAGCGTTTAACTTCAATGGTATAGTAGGCCTTTGTGACGCCGCAAGCTGAATCCGTTCTTGATTTGTTCCGGACCACCGGCGCCTACCTGGAAGGGCACTTCCGGTTGACTAGCGGACTGCACAGTCCGAACTACCTGCAATGCGCCCTGGTGCTGCGCCATCCCCCGGCGGCGGAGGACCTGGGACGCCGTTTGGCCGCGGAATTGCGCACCATCCTGGACGAACCCGTCGCCCTGGTGGTATCCCCCGCGCTGGGCGGGCTGATTATCGGCCACGAAGTGGCGCGTGCGCTCGGTACCCCGTTCCTGTTCACCGAACGCGATCCGGAAACTCGCAAGATGCTCCTCCGCCGCGGCTTCACCGTGCAGCCGGGCGAAA
>JAPKZC010000265.1:0-2195 GCA_026394025.1 Candidatus Solibacter sp. | reverse complement strand
GCGCGACGTGATCGAGACTCTGCGCGCGGCTGGGGCCCGCGTACTCGCCGCCGGCTCGATTATCGATCGCAGCGGCGGAGCGGCCGCCGTCGGCACGCCGCGGGTGGCGCTGGCCACGTTGCAGGTGGCGGCTCATCGTCCCGAAGAGTGCCCGCTCTGCCGGGAGGGCGTTCCCGTGATCAAACCCGGTTCGCGTCCGGCGTGATGCGCCGCATCCGTATCCAACTCGCCTACGATGGCGGCCCGTTTCACGGCTGGCAGGTGCAGCCCGGTCTGCCCACCATTCAAGGCCTGCTGGAAGAAATTGTCTCCGCCATGGAGGGCAAGCCGGTACACGTGGCCGGTAGCGGACGCACCGATGCCGGGGTGCACGCGCTGGCCCAGGTGGCGGCGTTCAGCATCGAGAACCCCATTCCGCTGCCCAATTTGCGGCGCGCCGTCAACCGCCTGTTGCCGCCCGCCATCCGCGTGCTCTCCACCCAGGAAGTGCATGCCGATTTTCATCCGCGCTTCGATGCCGTGTCCAAGACTTACGAGTACCGCATATTTCGCCACGAAGTCTGTAGCCCTTTCGAGTGGCCCTACGTGTACCATCATCCGTACCCGCTCGACGAGGAACGCATGGCCAGCTTCGCCCGCGTCTTCGAAGGCGAGCACGATTTCAGCGCCTTTGCCACCGCCGACGTGCATGATTCCGATGGCAAATCCAGGGTGCGCACGGTTTTCTCTTCGGTGCTGGAGCGCGCTGAAGGGCGCCTGATCTACCGCGTGCGCGGCAGCGGTTTCCTGAAGCATATGGTGCGCAACATCGTGGGCACCCTGATCGAAGCCGGGCGCGGCAACCTCCCCGGCGCCACGGCGCTGCCCGAGCGCCGCGGCAGCAGGGCTCCCGCCAAGGGGCTATTCCTGCTCGGTGTGGAGTATCCCGGTGGGGAACATCAAGATGACCGCGCCTGAAATCCTCGCCGCCCTGCGCGCACAAGCCGATCCCAAGAACGTGGCCGGCATGGCGCGCTACGGCATTAGCACGGCGGGCACGCTCGGGGTCTCCATGCCGGTGATCCGCCGCCTGGCGCGGCAGGCCGGACGCAGCCACTCGCTCGCCGCCGAATTGTGGGCCTCCGGCATCCACGAAGCGCGCATCCTGGCCACCATCGTCGATGAACCGGCGCGCGTTACCCGCCGCCAAATGAACCAGTGGGCGCGCGATTTCGATTCCTGGGACGTGTGCGATCAGGCCTGCCAGAACCTGTTCCGCTACACGCCCTTCGCCTGGGCGATGGCGGCGGAGTGGGCCGGCGCCAAACGCGAGTTCGTCCGCCGCGCCGCTTTCTCGCTGATGGCGGGCCTCGCCGTGAAGGCCAAGGGCGCGCCCGATGAAGATTTCGAGGCCCTGCTGCCGCTCATCGCCGCCGCCGCCACCGACCCGCGCAACATGGTGAAGAAGGCTGTGAACTGGGCCCTCCGCGCCATCGGCAAACGCAATCCGCACCTGCGCCGCGCCGCCATCGCCGCCGCCGAAAACATCCGTGCCATCGATTCCCCCGCCGCCCGCTGGATCTCGAGCGACGCGCTGCGCGAACTGCGCGCGGCGAAGTAGCTGAATAGCCCGCTTCACAACTGCACTTTCGTGTTCCGGGGTAACCGCTCCCTTACATTACGGTCGCGGCTTCAATAAGAGCCGCGCGGGCGGTCTTCCCGAAATACCGGACCGTTGCTCAGGGTATGATCCGAACCGTGGTGGTGCGCCGATCGGCGGCGTTGCCCACGGCGTAGCCGGCGGTGGTCACACCAGCCATGACGCCGACCAACGCGGCGCCGCCTGCCGTGCCGCGCCCGTCGCTGAACGGGCCGCCCTGTACGCCAATGGCGACACCCAAGCCGCAGGCCGCCCCGGCGGCGAACCCGAGCGCGGTGCCGATCACGCGGTACCTGTGACCCTTTCCGTGCAAGTCCAACACATGCAGAGTGGCGCGCGGTACGCGCATCGGCCCCTTGGGATACGCCAGCGGGTTGGAACTCTTGGACACCTGAATCAGCAACGCATCGGCCTGTACTTCGCGGACCTTACCGGCGACGGCACCGCCGTCGTACAAGGGGATGGAGACGCGCTTGCCCACCAACGTGGGGAGTTCTTCCCATGTCAGCCGCTGGGACGAATCCGCAGACGCGGCCGGGGCAAACAAGAACAGGAG
>JAPKZC010000504.1:2042-3078 GCA_026394025.1 Candidatus Solibacter sp. | reverse complement strand
TGAAAAGGAAAGATGTAGAAACTACTGTAGAGTACCTACCGCGTCCCCGCCCAGGCAGACGGCGGCGCGAATCGGCAAAGTCGGCAAAATTGCGGGTGTCTTATCCCGGCACTGACAGCCAGCCGTCATTGCTGTAACACCGCCCCCGCTGGTATCACCGGGCGGAGACGTTCCTTGATTCCCGCCAGCAGTGTCAGGCGTGGATAACCCAAGCGCGTCTTCGGCACTCTCTTCATCGGGCGAACTCTCGCGGCAAACAAGCGAGATGGGACATTCACGGAGTAGTGAGTTCGCCGTGCCATTGCCGCCCACGCCAAGTTCAGAGTCCACCAGGGGAATCTTGGCGGACTCCACTTTCAACTCCAAAACGTTATCACCGGTTTTAAAGCCGATACTCTTCAGTCTCTCGATCTGCGCTGGACTCAGATGAACGAAGGTGGAAACCGGAGGTCTGTCGAGCCTGGACTTGATGACTTCGATTGTCTTGGCCTCAACGTTCTCTTCGTCCGGTCCAAGATAGTTGGGCGATTTACGTACCGCGACAGGAACGCGTGAAAGGCTGCTCAGTAAGGGATCTCTTAGCTTCTGGTCAAACTGGGTCGTGATCGCCTGCGCACGCGCAACCCGCTTGGCCGTAATCGTCTTGAGCCCACCTCGCAATTTTACATTGCGTTCGTCCGCGTCGGTCAACCGCGCGATGACCATGCCCGGGTCTTTAAGCTTCGGGGGCGGGATCTCGGTTGTCGTGGAAGGAATACTTACTCCTGCCTTGGCGAGCTGTGCAGACGAGATCCGCACGATGTACTCTTCGGTTCGTCCAGCTCTCTGCCGTACTAGTGATTCGAAGAGAACCGGAGGTTTGGTCTCCGGCTCCTCTGGGCCGGAGACAACGAGAGAGAGATCCGCACGTTTGCCTTCGCTTCGAGCCCGAAGCTCCGTATCTTCGTATGTCAGGATAAATGCGCCGGCTAGGTCGGTGGCAACGGAGCCAAGGCGATCCACAATCACTACTTTTTGGGGGGCGGGTGCGGGCTGC
>JAPKZC010000504.1:0-2033 GCA_026394025.1 Candidatus Solibacter sp. | reverse complement strand
TTGTGCTGCGAGACTCTGCTCGTGGAGCGATACGATAAGGTCCGGAATTCCAAGACCGGTTTCCTTGTGGACGACCCTACCAGAGATCTTGTTCACGGTGCGTTTCCTCTGTCACCTAGACTGGAACGGCAACCGCGGTGCGGGTGGCGAGTGCGACGGCAGCGACGACGCCGGCGAGTGCTCAGCCGCTCGCCACTCGGGCAAGATCGCCGTACCCAGAAGAACCGATTGTCGCGACTCGCCTCACCGGCGGTCCGAATTGCGGACCCGGAAACAGCTTAATCCTATACCAGAAGTAAGTCAAGGAGTAGCCTGCGACGGCTACGACGGATGCGACGGTGTCGCATGTCAGGTAACGTCTGAGCAGCCTTTTTGAATCAATGCGTTTGCCAGTGCCTCTACGCCGTAAAACACCTCTTGTTTGATTCGGAAAGGGTACCCGAACACAGCGGCAGGTGGCAAGCACCGGGTAAGCACCACAGCCTTCTACAGCGCCTTTTCGGCGGCATCGCCGAAACACCCAGCACTGAAGAGACAAAACTTACCCTGTTCAGCACTCGCCAGCAATGACCGGAAGGGCCTTCGATTCCCGTCAGCGCATCTCTGCCAAGACCGAGCTATTGAACCGCCGCCAATTGAGTGAGCGTTACGTTCTGTAGCTGCCGGTTCGCTTCCATCCGCGTGGGAGTAGCGCGAGAGCATGGCGCGCGAGACGTGCCCGGCGATGCTCATCTGGCGAGCCAACGGCCCGACAGCAAGTCTTGGTGATTATTGGGAGATTTTCGGCTGGCGCGTAGCGCCCGCGTGCTGGACGGTGCTGGACGGAGGCCCGTAAGTCTATGAAAACATGGTAGCGCTAACGGGAGTCGAACCCGTATATCCCCCCATCCGACATCATCCACCGCCCGCAAGTGATTGATTCTGCTAGCGGGTGACGCGGCGGTTTGGTGCCAATCTACCCGTGCGCAGGAAAGCGTTCCACCTCCGTTCCACCTCGTTCCACCTCACGCTCAATTCCGAGCACAGCCAGGCGGCGTGCAAAACCAGGGTTTTCACTGGAGATCTCGGCGCCTAGCCGCCAGCCTGGCACCGCTGGGCGCTGGTGGCTCCCGTTGAGTCCCAAAGCACCAAGCCCAAAGCAGCAGCTTGTTCTTTGCCCGGTTCTGTGACATAGTGAAATAGCATTCACCTTTATGGTGAATTGTTTTTCCCAATCTGATACAATGAAAATCAGGTTCAGTTCGGAGAAGTTCGGCAAGATCTGCAACCGGCAGGAACTGCTTGTTCGGAAGCACGGAACGGAAAGGGCAAAGCGCATCCGCCGGCGGCTCGACGATCTCGACGCTGCGGCAAGCCTGGAAGACTTCCGTTTTCTGCCGGGGCGTTGCCATGAACTCACCGGGGACCTGGAAGGGCTGCTTTCCCTGGACCTGGACGGACCGTACCGGCTTTATTTCCGTCCCGCCCATGATCCGCCGCCATCGAAGCTCGATGGCGGTCTCGACTGGTCGAAGGTGACCGAAGTGGTCATCGAAAAGGTATATGACCCGCATGAGTAACGAAACGACTTCCTACAAGCCGGACCATGTTTCGCCGCCCGGCGAAAGCCTTGCGGCATGACGCAGGCGGAACTGGCCGCCCGGACGGGGCGGCCGAAACAGCACATTAACGAGATCGTGGCCGGTAAGGCACCGATCACGCAAGACATGGCCATTCAACTGGAACGCTCGCTCGGCGCTCCTGCCTCCTTCTGGAACAACCGTGAGGCCCGGTACCGAGAGCAGGTAGCCCGTCAAGCCGAGCATGAACGTCTCTCCAGCCAGGTCGCGTGGCTCGCTCAGTTCCCCGTGAAAGAGATGACCAGGTGGGGCTGGCTGAAGGCGATTCCAGACAAGGTAGAGCAGGTCAGGGAGTTGCTCAACTACTTCGGCGTTGCCTCTCCGGCAGAGTGGCACGACATCTGGTCGAACCGGCAGTTCGCATTCCGGAAGTCAGAAGCATTTGAGAGCCATCTGGGTTCGTTATCAGCTTGG
>JAPKZC010000546.1:2453-3562 GCA_026394025.1 Candidatus Solibacter sp. | reverse complement strand
AGAACCGCCGCCACCGCCAGACTGAGGGCGATGATCAGGGCAGCGCCTCCCAGATATTGGCGCAGCACCTCCGTCATGGAGTGCACGCTGGCGGAGAGCATCAGCGTGCCCTGCCGTTCGCCGTCAACCCTGATCGCACGGGCCAGAACGACCGCATCCTGCCGTTGATGCAGACCGTCCAGCGGGAGTGAGGGGCAGGCTGCCGAGGGGGAATTCATCCTGGCAAAGCAGGCGCCGCGTGCGTCATAGAGCACGGCATCGCGAATCATCCGGTCGGCGCGCAGGGAGTTGAGGATTTCGGCTGCCGCCTTGCGGTCGCCGAGCGCGATGGCAGGTTCCACCTGGTCCGCCACGATGCTGGCAATCGCCACAACCTGGGCGTTGGTGCTTTCCCAAAACCGGTTTACGTCGAGCCACGAAAATCCCGCCGCCGCGATTAGTGCGGAGACGATGCCGCCGCCCGCGATCAGCGCCGTCAGCTTCCGGCGCAGCGAGGAGTAGCGTTTCATGCGGGTGGCCTCGCCTTCACCTGGCCGTAGCGCAGCAGTTTGGCACTGATGCTCACGCCGGCGCGGTCCAGGGCTTCAAGGCTGACCTCGAAGCTCATGTGGCCGTCCACAATCAGCAGGTTGACCGCACCGCCGTACTCCAGAAACCGGTCGGTCTCGCCGATGGTGAGCGCGTGCAAGGCGCGCACACCCGCCAGCGTCTGGCGGACGTCGTTGTTGTTGTCCGTGGCCACGTATAGCACCTGGCACGAGTTCAGTTCGGCGGACGCCTTCGCCTCCACGATGCGGATGGAACGGTTATTGGCGGTTTTTCCATCCAGCGTCCGCCGCAGCATGCGAGTCATCGACGCACGGCCCACCACACCGATGGTAATCGGACCCGTGGCGGCGCCCTGGAGCCATTCCGAGTGCCGGAGGAAGCTCAGCACGGTGGCCGACTTCAACTCATCCTCGGGTTCGGTGGCTGCCACCGCAAGTCCCGCCAGTAGGCCGATCAAGCCAACGCCCCCCCACCACCGCCTGATTTGCGGGCTTACCATATCTTCCGCGGCCTAGAACCGCTGCGACCACTGCACCAGAAAGATTCTGCGTGTTGGAATT
>JAPKZC010000546.1:0-2415 GCA_026394025.1 Candidatus Solibacter sp. | reverse complement strand
CGTTTCGAAGACGCGCCGATCAGTCAGGTTGTGCAACGCAAAGCTGATCTCCGTTACCCGCGCAGGACGCCAGTTCAGGCGTGCATCGACCAGCAGCACCCCCGGCAAGTCATACGCGCGATCGCGCGAACGGGCGCGCGCCATTAAGTCCAGTTGCCAGTTTCGAGCCAAGTCGTGCTGCGATCGCACCGTTCCCTGGTGGCGCAGATCCGAAGGCGCGCGCTCCCACATGTAAGAATGGCTCGCGGTGGACGCAGGCAACCAGCGGTCGTCCTTCACGTAGGAGTAGGAGGGGATCAAACGCCATCCGCGCAGCACCTGGACGGTGGCCCAGGTTTCCCCGCCATAGGAGCGGCCGGCGCCCGAGTTCGCCGCGTGCATCGGAAGCCGCAGGAAGACCCCGGAATCCGAGAATACCAAGGTTGGCGCCAGAGCGTAGTCAACCGAACGCAGCCGCCCGTACGCGCTAAGGAAAGCGGAAGTGTCCACGGACCATCGCTGGCCGGATTGGTACCGGTATCCGCCTTCGGCGGTTCTGGCGACTTCCGATCGCATGGATTTGGATCCGCGGTAGGTGACCGACACCGGAATCCCCAGCCCCGGCAGCATGGTGGCGCCGAAGTCGGCGACAATGTCGCGGTCGGCGCGGTTCGGTGTTCGCACCGCGCGGGAAGCCGCCAGCCACGCCGAGTGATTGGGCTTCGGGGTGTACAACAGGCGGACACTGGGTTGATACTCGACATCGCGGTAGGAATTGTAATCGATGCGGACCCCCGCGGACACCAGGAAACGCCCGGGTACCAGTTGCCATTCGTCGCGCAGGACGATGTCGACGGAACGAATTGCCTGGCCGCTCGGGTCGAAACTGGTGAACCGGCGGGAATAACTGTGGTCCCAGTATTGCTGAAAGCCGGCGCCCCAGTAGATTTCGTTCCGCTCACCGGTCTGCATGCGCCGCTGGAAGTCGACAGTCAGGTTCTGCAGGTCTCCGCCGACAGTGGAATAGTTGATGTGGTTCCGATCGTAAGAGAACTGCAACGCGGATTCGCTGCCACTCGTACTGGTCCGCGCCCAGCGCGCCTGCAAATAGCCGCCGTTGTATTCGGTGTGGGCCTGCATTCGGTCGACGGCCGGTTGGACACCCTGGGAGGCTGCCGGGTCCTGCCGGTCGGCCTTATAGAGGTCGCCCTGAATGGTCCATTGGTCCTTCTCATCGGGCTGCCCATCCACGCGGAAACCCATGCGTCCGGTGGCGGCATCCAGATTCCGGATGGAAGGGTCAAGATAGGAAGATGTGGCGAAGTGGAACATTCCGGGCGAGTCGTACGCCGGAGTCCGGTAGTCGAGTTTGCCCCAAACCCGGTAGGCAATTCTGTCATTAGGAGCCGCGCCCCAGCGGGATTCCACCCCGCGGGATTCATTGCCCGCGGAAGCCGTGATCTGGCTGCCTTTCGTCTGCTGCGCCTTCTTAGTGATCACGTTGATCACTCCGTTCACAGCGTTGGGGCCCCACATCACCGCCCCCGGACCCCTGACCAGTTCGATTCGCTCCACGTCGCTCAAGGGGACGTCAATGGCGTCCCAGATGACGCCGGAGAACATCGGCGTATAGAGCGACCGCCCATCAATCATGACCAGAATCTTGTCGGAGTACACCCGTGCCGATCCGCGGATGGACACGGCCCAGGTGCGGCCATCGAGCGAGAGAACGGTCATACCCGGCACCCAGCGGAGCGCTTCGGGAATGGAAGTCGCGCCCGACCTGCGGATATCCTCGGCGGTCAGCACGAAGACCGAAGCCGGGGCTTTGGAGATCTGCTGCGCCTTGCGGCCCACCGACGTCACCTGCACGCTGAACAGCTCATCCACACCGACCTTGGTCAAATCGTCCGTTGGCGCCCCGACGCGTTGGGCCGACGCGGGGGCCAGCAGGCTGGCCGCCAGGAGCGGAAGATGAAGCCACTTCATGCCGGACTTATCGGCTCGAAATGGCCGGAAGGATAGGCTGTCAGTACACCACCGACCCCGTAGAGAGCGGCGATTGCCGGATTTCGAGGCACCCGCGGCCGGTGGGCAGCACTTTTCCCGGGTTGAGCCGCCCACTGGGGTCGAAGAGCATTTTCAGTTTGAGGATCGCGTCCAGCGTTTCCGGCGGGAACATCTTCGCCATCAGTTCGTTCTTCTCCATGCCGCCGCCGTGTTCGACGGTGATCGCGCAGCCAACGTCGATGCACCAGCAGAGAATCTCCGCGCCCGCCGCGCGCGCCTTTTCCATGTCGCCGGGCTTGCGCGCGTCAAACAGAATGATGGGGTGCATGTTGCCGTCGCCGGCGTGGAAGATGTTGCTGATGGTGAGCCCGTACTTCCGTGCCACCTCGCCGATGAAGTGCAGGGTGGGCGCGATCTGGGTGCGCG
>JAPKZC010000025.1 GCA_026394025.1 Candidatus Solibacter sp. | reverse complement strand
GCCGCTGCGCGTCGGCATGATCGGCTGTGGATGGTACGGGAAATGCGACCTCTTCCGGCTGATTCAGGTGGCGCCCGTGGAGGTGGTCTCGCTCTGTGACGTGGATCGCCGCATGCTCTCCGAAGCCGCGGATCTGATGTCCGCGCGCCAGGCCTCCCACAAGAAGCCGCGCATCTTCGCCGACTACCGCACCATGCTGGCCGAGAAGGATCTCGATCTCGTCCTGGTGGGCACACCGGACCACTGGCACGCGCTGGCCATGATCGCCGCCGTTAAGGCCGGCGCGCATGTCTACTGCCAGAAGCCAATCTCGGTCGACGTCGTCGAAGGCCAGGCCATGCTCGCCGCCGCGCGCAAGTACAAACGCGTGGTGCAGATCGGCACGCAGCGGCGCAGCACGCCGCACCTCATGGAGGCCCGCGACCGCATCGTGCGCGATGGCAAGCTAGGCAAGGTGGGCCTGGTGGAGATCTACTGCTACTACCCCATGCGCGACGAGACCAATCCGCCGGATACCGCCCCGCCGGATTACCTCGACTACAACATGTGGACCGGCCCCGCCCCCTTGCGCCCCTACAACCGCATCGTGCATCCGCGCGGCTGGCGCGCCTTCATGGAATACGGCAATGGCATTGTCGGCGACATGTGCGTCCACATGCTCGACATGACGCGCTGGATGATGGACCTCGGCTGGCCGAAGCGCATCGAATCGAGTGGCGGCATTCTGGTGTCCAAGCCCGGTAAGGCGAATATCTCCGACACCCAGCTCGCCACCTTCGACTACGGCGATGTCAAAGTGGTCTGGCAGCACCGCTCATGGGGTTCGGAGCCGGACCCAAAGTATCCCTGGGGCGCCACTTTCTACGGAGACAAGGGCACGCTGCGGGCAAGCGTGATGAGTTACGATTTCACGCCCACCGGCAGGGGCGAACCCGCAATCCACAAGGACGTCACATACGAGCTGGAGCAGTATCCCGAGGACAAGACCGAGAAGGATCTGGAAAAACACTGCGCCCCCGCCATTCGCGGCCACATGAAGGACATGTTGAACGCCATCGCCACCGGTGGCCGGCCGGTGGCCGATATCGAGCAGGGTCACATCTCCACCGCAAGCTGCATTTTGGCCAACCTCTCGATGAAACTGGGCCGCACCCTTGCCTGGGACGAAAAGGCGGGGCGCGTGGTTGGCGACGACGAGGCCAACCGCCTGCTGCTGCGCCCCTACCGCAATCCGTGGATCCATCCCACGCCGGGCAGCGTGTGACCGTCCGCGCAATCGCGCGCCTGCTGTGGAGCGCGGCCGTGCTCTTCCCCGCCCTGGCGTGCGCCGCGGACCCGCCCCCTCTGCTGCGCGCCGCGGACTTCCGCCACTACGTGGACGCGCTCAACCGCGGCGACTCCGAAGACGTCAACGGCGGCATCCCCAACGCCCAGGCTTGGGAGTGGATGAAAAGCAACGTGCCTTACCTCGCGTGCCCGGATTCAGATCTCGAGTTGACTTACTACTACCGCTGGTGGGCCTACCGCAAGCACATCGCGAAGACCGGCGCGGGCTACGTCATCACCGAGTTCCTGCGCCCGGTGAAGCACGCCACGGATTACAACGCCATCAGTTGCGCGCTGGGCCTGCACATCGCCGAAGGCCGCTGGCTGCACGACGCGCGCTACCTGGATGCATACGTCGATTTCTGGCTGCGTTCCGGCGAAGGCGGCGGCTTGCAGCGGCACCTTCACCAGTTCAGCGGCTGGCTCGCCGACGCCCTCTACGACCGTTGGCTGGCAGACGGCAACCGGCCGCGGCTGCTGGCGCAATTCGACGCGCTGCGCAAAGACTACGCCGCCTGGGAACAGGAGCGGCTCACCCCGAGCGGACTCTTCTGGCAGCGCGATGTCTCCGATGGCATGGAGGAATCCATCAGCGGCGGACGCCGCGTGAAAAACCTGCGCCCCACCATCAACAGCTACATGTACGCCAATGCCCGCGCCCTGGCCGCCATCGCCGGCATGTCGGGCGACACCGCGGCGCGCGCCGATTACGCGCGTAAAGCCGCCGCGCTCCGCAAGCTGACGCAGGAGCGTCTGTGGAATCCCAAGGACCAGTTCTTCGAGACGGTGTTGGAAGACGGTAAGAGCGCCGGCGTGCGCGAGCAGATCGGCTACACACCCTGGTATTTCCATTTGCCCGAGCCGGGCAAGGGCTTCGAAGCCGCGTGGAAACAGCTCATGGACCCGCAAGGTTTTTACGCTCCCTACGGCCCCACTACCGCGGAACGCCGCCACCCCGGATTCGCCATCGCGGAAAAGGGCGACGATTGCCAGTGGAACGGCCCGAGCTGGCCCTTCGCCACCAGCATCACCCTGCGCGCGCTGGCCAACGTGCTGAATGGCGTTGCGCAGAATTCGGTATCCGCCAAAGACTACCGGCAGACGCTGGACATCTACACGCGCAGCCAGCGCCTCAAATTGGATAACGGACAGGTGGTCCCGTGGATCGATGAGAATCTAACTCCGCTGACCGGCGTCTGGTGGGCCCGCGAATTGAAACTCCGCAAGAAGACTTACTACGGCCGCGGCGACCACTACAACCACTCGTCGTACGCCGACCTGGTGATCACCGGACTGGTGGGCCTGCGCCCGCGCGCCGATGACGTGGTGGAGGTGAACCCGCTCGCGCCGCCCGAATGGGACTGGTTCGCGCTCGACCGCGTGCCGTATCACGGCCGCGAACTCGCCATTTTGTGGGACCGCACGGGAGAGCATTTCCAGCGCGGCAAGGGCCTGCGCATTTTCGCCGGAGGCAGAGAAATCGCACACGCCGCCACACTAACGCGGACCAATGGAAGGCTACCGCTCCCACGGTCGCGGCTCCGATCAGAGCCGCGCGCGTTAGCAAGCGGTTTCCCGATACGTTAGTGGAATTCTGAAACGGCGCACTAATCGAGCCCGCCATTGCGTTTTCGGACGCCTGGTCCCAATAACGGACATAAATACCTGGCGCATGTAGCGCATGCAGTAGAATGGACGTATGCTCCGCTACCATATAGCCTTCCACCTTCCGCGCGCGGCCGGCGAAATGGTCGTTGCGGAGGCCCTTGATTTCCCGGGAGCCGTCACGCAGGGCTTCGATTTACCCGACGCTCGGCTGATGATTGCCGGCGCGATGGAGGATCTGGCTCAGTGTCTTCTGG
>JAPKZC010000296.1:9220-10719 GCA_026394025.1 Candidatus Solibacter sp. | reverse complement strand
GTGCTCGCGGCGCTTCGTGGGGACCTGACGGCTATATCGTCGCGAGCCTCACATTAGGCGGCGGGCTGTTCCGCGTGCCCGATGGCGGCGGCAGTCCGCACGCGCTCACCGACCCTGCCACCACCAAGGAGGCTACCCATCGCTGGCCGCAGGTGCTGCCCGGCGGCCGGACCGTGCTCTTTACCGGTCACGCAATTACCGCCAACTACGACGAAGCGAACATCGAGGTCCTGTCGCTCGAGACCGGTAAGTTGAAGGTGGTTCACCGGGGCGGCTACCACGGACGGTACGTGCCCACCGGCCACCTGTTGTATGTCAACCGATCGACCTTGTATGCCGTGCCCTTTAACCTGAATCGCTTGGAAGAGCAGGGGGCTTCCGTACCATTGCTGGAGGATGTGGCAGGCAATCGCAGCAATGGGACCGGACAATTCGATGCCCGCAGCGGCATGCTGGTTTACTCCAGCAATCGTTACGCACCGAAGAAGTGGCCGGTAGTTTGGATCGACCGCGAGGGCCGGCAGCAGGCGATCCCCCTCGAGACCGGCCGGTATTCGCAGCCGCGCATCTCGCCCGATGGGACGCGGCTGGCGATGACGGTGACGCAGGAAGCCGGCAGCGACATCGAGGTTTTCGATTTCCAGCGCCAGACCATGACTCGCATGACTTTCACGCAGAACAATAGCCATCCTGTTTGGGCCCCGGATGGGAAACACCTCGTTTTCCTGACGGAATCGTCGCATCTGCTGTCCATGCGGTGGATGCGTGCGGACGGGGCGGGTGAAACACGAACCCTGTTCGAGGACAAGAACGAACTGATTCCATGGTCATTCTCGCCGGACGGCCATCTTGCCTTTACGTGGTTGGCGACGGATGCCACGTATCATCTCTGGACTCTGCCGTTGGACCTGCACGACCCGGACAGTCCCAAGTCCGGCCCGCCCGCAACTGTGGTGCACACGCGGTTCACCGTGGCGAATCCGGCTTTTTCTCCAGACGGGCGATGGATTGCGTATAACAGCGGCGAAGCGCCGCCCGGAATTTATGTACGGCGGTTTCCACCGGGTGCGGGGGACGATTCGGCCAAGTGGCAGGTTTCGATTGGCGGCGACACTCCAGCCTGGTCACGGACCAGCCGCGAATTGTTTTATGAAAAGGACGGCCGTTTCATGGTGGTAAATTATGACGCGGCACAGGATTCGTTTTCCGTGGACAAGGAGCGCGCGTGGTCGATTGAGCCACTCCCACTGACTGTGAGTTTGGGCAGTGATGCCTGGAAAAGCGACGTGGCGCCAGACGCGAAACGGTTTCTGGTGTTTCCAATGCCGGAGAAGGATCGCGAGGCTGCAAGGCG
Source organism: Candidatus Solibacter sp. (assembly GCA_026394025.1). Taxonomy (GTDB): domain Bacteria; phylum Acidobacteriota; class Terriglobia; order Bryobacterales; family Bryobacteraceae; genus Solibacter. The sequence goes on along the minus strand of JAPKZC010000296.1, from coordinate 9,365 downwards.
CGTCCATGTATTCGTCCTGCTGAACTTCTGCGACGAGTTGCGGCGGCGCGTGCCGGTGCACTAACTTCCCGGATGACCTGGAATGGCGGATCGCGGCAACGCGCTCCCGCTCCCTCTTGTTTGGGTGTTGGCAGGCTGCCTCCAA
>JAPKZC010000296.1:0-9206 GCA_026394025.1 Candidatus Solibacter sp. | reverse complement strand
CCAACGGGCACGTCATAGGAGTAACTTGTCGCGCCAACTGGAGCCGCCGATAAGCGGCGGCCAGGTTTCGGTGCGACCTCCGCGTGGTATCCTATTGTAGTAGGATACTTTGCATGCCGCGCGGAAACCCATCACCGAAGCTTGCCATCACGATAGACCCTGACATTCACAAAAACGTCCTCGCGGCGGCCGCCCGCGACGGTGTGAGCGTCTCTGCCTGGATGACCGATGCGGCGCGCCAAGCACTGCAGCGGCGGGCTGGTTTGGCGGCGGTCGCGCTGTGGGAAGAGCAGCATGGACGTCTCACGGCAGAAGAGATGAATGAAGCTCGCCGCAGCGTGCGCACTCAGCTCCGAACATCGCGAACGGTCCCGCGTTCGGCATGAGCGCCGTCGTTTATGACGCCGCCGTTCTCGTTGCTGCCGATAGAAACGAGCGGCGAGCATGGGCTGAACACAAGGCCCGTTTGGAACTTGGCCTTGTTCCATTGGTTCCCGCGCCGGTGGTCGCCCAGGTCAGCCGGTCCCCACAACAAGCCCCGCTCCGGCGCTTCTTGACTGGGTGCGCGGTCGTTCCTCTCGGCGAGACCGAGGCGCACGAAGCCGGGCGACTGTTGGGCATAACCAAAACGTCGGATGTCGTTGACGCCGTTGTGGTGACCACAGCCCTTCGGCAAAAAGCTACGATTCTCACAGGCGACCCAGGCGACATGGAACGGCTCGTCAGGGCTTCTGGCCGCGAAGTCGCTGTCATCGCAGACGATCCGTCCAGAATGCGCCGTCAGCGAATGCGCAGTCCGCACACCGAATACAGGCGCTGCTCTACACGTTCTAAGCAGCCATCCGAGCCACCACCGTGAGGGAGTGGTTGCTTCCTTACGCCAGCGCTTTCTTAGCTTTCTTGACGTCGTCCGGCGCCACCTGAACCAGCGTGCCAAAGCGCCCGTTGCCGGCGCACAGGGCCTGCACCGCATTCACGTTCACCTTCTTCGCCGCCAGTTTGGCCAGCACTTCAGCCACCGCGCCCGGATGATCTTCCCCGGTGATGTGGAACGCCGTCTGCTTCGTTCCCAGCTCGATCTTCAGCTTCTTGGCGGCCTTCTTCAGAAGTGCCGCGTCTTCCGCCACCAGATCGATCTTGGACTTGCCCTTGCCCACCGGGTAGCCCCAGATGGCCACGAAATTCACGCCGGCTTCCTTGAGGGCGCTCAGCACGTGCTCGCCTTTGCCCGGCTTGTTGGGAACCACTACTGAGTAATACTCCAGTTTTGCCATTTCCAGTCCTCTTGTATACCGTACCACTCACGCAACCGTCTGGGTTGCCTTGGCCATTGCGACGCGTGTGCGAGATCGAAGTGCCTGCCGTAAGTGCCCGCCAATTGAGAGAATTCCAACGTAGGAGTACTCCCGTCATATTCGTCCACTCCTATGTCGCCCACCGATTCTGACGCCGTTTGAATGGCGCTGCGCCGAACATGTTAATATCGCAAAAGGTGGCCTCTGAAGTTCTTCGGGGCGCGTAGCTCAGTTGGTTAGAGCACCTCGTTTACACCGAGGGGGTCCGGGGTTCGAGTCCCTGCGCGCCCACCATTCGAAGCATTGGTTTCCATCGGACAGCGCGTGCCCAGCGGCGCCCGGCGTGCCGGAAACGCAGCACTTGCGCCGGATGCGAACCAAGGCGATCGGCGCATAGTGATATCGTCATTAAAATTGCGGCGGAATATCCCCGAACTCGATGGCGTCAGGGCCGTAGCGATTTTAGCTGTGATTGCCTTCCACGCCGGCGACGGCGCGACTTCGTCCGTGCTGCCCGGCGTCGCCCAGTGGATCGGGTTCGGTTGGTTTGGCGTCGATCTCTTTTTTGTGCTCTCCGGCTTCCTGATCACCGGAATCCTGCTCGATACCAAGGGAACGCCCCACGCCTGGCGCAATTTCTATGCGCGCCGGATTCTGCGCATCTTTCCCTTGTACTACCTGGCTCTCATTACCTACTTTCACCTGCTGCCGGCGGTGGCACAACACCTGTCCAGATTCCAGCACTTTCAGCGGACCGAAGAGGCGTGGTACTGGCTTTATGTCTGCAACTGGAGTCCTTCACTTGGTATGGCACATGCCCAGTTGACTCACCTCTGGTCGCTGTCTATAGTAGAGCAGTTTTACGTGTTCTGGCCCTTACTGGTGTTTTCCCTGAGCCGCCGCGCGGTCTGGCTCCTTTGCGCCGCTGTGCTCGTGATCGCTCCCTGCATACGGACAGCGAATCTTCTGACCCTGGCGGAAAGCGGCCCTCTTCTGTATCGCAACACGCTGTGCCGTTTTGATACCCTGGCGTTCGGGGCGCTCGGCGCGTTGCTGGTCCGCGACCCGCGTGGTTTGGGCCTGGCGATGCGAGCGCGGCCCATCCTACTCACCGCCGCCGGCATCGGCGTGGCCGTGTCCATCGCTATCGGCGGCACGTCATCCTACCACCCGGCCATGAACACGATCGGTTTCACGTCGCTTGCCATCCTGTTCGCCTATCTCATACTCTGGGCGTCGGCGGGCGGTGCGGGGCTTCACGCCGCCCTGCGATTCGGACCCTTGCGGTCCATCGGCAAGTATAGCTATGCCATGTACATCTTCCACGTGCCGGTTGTGGCGTTGCTGCGGCGGGTATTTCATCTTGCGGGAACCCACAACCGGCTCGCGTTCGGCATGCTGCTCGCGGGGGAAATCGCAGCCGCGGCAGCCCTCTCATACGCTGGCGGATGGGTTTCCTGGCGGCTGTTCGAGAACCCCTTCCTGCAACTGAAATCGCACTTCGAGTACCGTGAGAAACCATCATGAAACCGATCGTCGTCGTCCCCACTTACAACGAAATCGAAAACCTGGAACGAATTGTCGGTTTGATCCGGGAACAGCCGGGCGGCTTCCACATTCTCATCGTGGACGATAATTCACCCGACGGCACTGGACGGCTGGCCGATGAATTGTGCGCCCGGCATCCGGGTGAAGTGCACGTGCTCCATCGTCCTGGCAAGGAAGGGCTCGGCCGCGCCTACGTGGCGGGCTTCGGGCAGGTCCTCAAGATGCCCGAGTATGATGCCATCCTCCAGATGGATGCTGATCTTTCGCACGACCCCTCGTACCTCCCGGAGTTTTTGAAAATGCTGGAGCAGTTCGACATGGTCCTGGGTTCGCGCTACCTGACCGGCATCAACGTAGTGAACTGGGATTTCAAACGCTTGCTGTTGAGCAAGGGCGCCAGTCTGTACGTGAAGCTGATCACCTCCATGCCCTATAGCGACGCCACCGGCGGTTTTAAAGCCTGGCGGCGGGAGGCGCTGGGCGCGATCGGGCTCGACCAGTTGTTTTCCAACGGGTACCTGTTCCAAATCGAGACCACGTACCGCCTGCACCGCAACAAGAAGTGCTCCATCGGTGAACTCTCCATCATTTTCCGGGACCGCGACCTGGGACGATCCAAAATCGATTTCCCCATCATTCTGGAAGCCGTGTGGGGCGTGATCCGCTTGCGCATCACCGGGAGGTAGCAATACAGCAACTCATGACCAGGACTTCCCTCGACAAGAGCAAGATCAAAATCCTCTTACTGGAAGGAATTCACCCCAGCGCCGCGGAGAAATTCCAGGCGGACGGCTACAGCAACATCGAATCCCACCAGAAAGCCCTGCACTCGGAAGAACTGGAAAGCGCCGCCGCGGACGCTTACTTCGTCGGCATCCGTTCGGCCACCCAACTCGGGCGCGAGTTCTTCCGGAACGCCTCGCGGCTGACCGGCGTTGGCTGCTTCTGCATCGGTACCAATCAAGTGGATCTGGCCGCGGCCGAAGAGCGTGGGATTCCGGTGTTCAACGCGCCGTTTTCCAACACGCGCAGTGTAGCCGAACTGGTGCTGGCCGAGATCATCCTGCTGCTGCGCGGCATCCCGCGGCGCAATGCCGCCGCCCATCGGGGCGAATGGCTGAAGACCGCCACGGGGTCGCGGGAAGCGCGTGGCAAGACGCTCGGAATCGTCGGCTACGGCCACATCGGCACCCAGGTGGGCGTGTTGGCCGAATCGCTCGGCATGCAGGTGGTTTTCCACGATATCGAGACTCGCCTGGCGCTGGGCAACGCCCGGCAGGCGCAATCGCTGGACGCGCTCCTGGAGACCGCCGACGTGGTCACGCTGCACGTGCCGGAAACCGCCGCCACCTTCCACCTGATCGGCGGCGGGCAACTGGGGCGCATGAAGCCGGGCGCGGGGCTGATCAACGCGTCGCGCGGCACGGTTGTGGAGATCGATGCGCTGGCCGGCGCGCTCCAATCGGGGCGGCTCTGCGGGGCGGCCATCGACGTCTTTCCCGCCGAACCAAAGAGCTTCGCCCAGGAGTTTCTATCTCCGCTCCGCGGCATGGACAACGTTCTGCTCACACCACACATCGGCGGCAGCACCGCGGAGGCGCAGCAGAACATCGGCATTGAGGTGGCGAGCAAGCTGATCAAATACAGCAACAACGGGTCCACCCTGGGCGCAGTCAACTTCCCGGAGGTTTCGCTGCCGGAGTATCCGGGCAAGCACCGCGTTCTACACATCCATCGCAATCAGCCCGGCGTGCTGTCCGCAGTCAACGCGGTTTTCTCCGGGGAAGCCATCAACATTGCGGCGCAATACCTGCAGACGGACGCCAAGGTTGGTTACGTGGTGATCGATGTGGAGACCGGGGAGCGCGCCGGGACGGTATCGATCCGACGCAAACTGGAACTGGTCCCGGGCACCATTCGCACGCGCATTTTGTATTGAGCACCGCCCTTCTCCGCGGAGACGCGGAGACGCGCAGGACAACGCCGGGATGCCTGCCCGGATTGTTTGGCTTTCCCCCGCGCTTCGCTCCCGGTCCCTGCGCCTCTGGTACACCAGGCGAGGCGGCCGGTCTGCCGGAAATGATGAAGCCTGACACGGCCGGAGAAAGGGCAACCGGCCCCCGACGGCCCGAGGGAATACATATCAAAGGGCGGCCCTGGCCGGGAGTCGGAGAGGCCGGCAAGGTGTCGCCCCATCTCCTACCCTACCTGTGAAACTGTTTCTTACGCTACGCTCGCCATGGCGTGCCATTCGCGTCCCTGGGATTCGCCGACGCCTTTGTAGGTGACGAAGCCCTTGTAGGTGTTGACGCCTTCCCTCAGTGCGGCGTGGCGCTGGCACGCGCCTTCGAGCCCGTGGTTCGCCAGTTCGAGCAGGTAGGGGAAGGTGGCGTTGGTCAGCGCCAGCGTCGAAGTGTGAGGCACGGCCGCCGGCATGTTGGAGACGCAATAGTGCAGTAAGCCGTCCACGAAATAGATGGGCTCGGTGTGCGTCGTGGCATGCGAGGTCTCGAAGCAACCGCCCTGGTCGATCGCGACATCCACCACCACCGCGCCGCGCCTCATCTTGGCGATCGTCTCGCGGCGCACCAGGCGTGGCGCGGAGGCGCCGGGAATCAGCACGGCCCCCACCACCAGGTCGGCCGTCTTGAGATTCTCGCTGATGGTCCACGCGTTAGAGGCGAGCGTGACCACCTGTCCGTTGAAGATGTCGTCGAGTTCGCGCAGGCGGTTGAGGTTGCGGTCAATGATGCTGACGTGCGCGCCCATGCCGATGGCGATTTTCGCCGCGTTCGTGCCCACAATGCCGCCGCCCAGGATCACCACGTTGCCCGGCGCCACGCCTGGCACGCCGCCCAGCAGTATGCCGCGCCCGCCCGCGGGACGTTCCAGGTACTGCGCGCCCACTTGCACGCTCATCCGCCCGGCCACCTCGCTCATCGGCGTCAGCAGCGGTAGCGACCCATCGCGCTCGCGGATGGTTTCGTAGGCCACGCCGCTCACCAGGTAAGTAAACAGGATCAGGTCCGGTCGGAAGAACCCGTACTCGGCCTTCTGCGGCTCTTTCACTTTGACGACGAGATCGGCGCGCTGCCAGACCTCCGCCGCCGTGTCCAGTATGCACGCGCCCGCCTCTGCATATTCCTGGTCCGTCAGCGAGCTGCCTTCGCCCGCGTGAGCTTCCACCAGAACTTCATGGCCCGCCTCAAGCAGCGCGGTAACGCCGCTGGGCACCAGGCCTACACGTGTTTCGTGGTCTTTGATTTCCTTCGGAACGCCGATGATCATGTGCCGCTTCTCCAAAATCTAGGTTAACACCACGACGCCGTGGGAAGAGTGATGCCAGTGGCATAAGGCTCCGCCTTGTGCATCCGGGCGCAGCTCGGACATACAATCGAACTTGGCCTGTAGGAGGCCGCCCGTGTCCAAACTCGCATTCCTCAGTTCCACCGGCGCCGATTTGCGTGCATACCGCGAAGCGGCGTTCCTTGCCGTCCAAAAGCTCGACGGCTGGAAGTGCATCCGCATGGAAGATTTCGGCGCGCGGAATTGGGATGTGGACTCGTTCTGCCAAGGCAAGGCCAAGGAGTGCGATCTGTTTGTCGGGATCGTCGGCCACCGCTTCGGCGATGGGCCGCAGGGCAGCAAGGAATCCTACACCCAGCGGGAGTACCGGGCGGCGCGCGGGAAGCCCGTCCTGTTGTATCTCGCGCCGGACGAATTCCCGATTCCCGCAAACCTGACGGAAGAGGCGTGGAAAATCAAGGCGCAGGCCAAATTCCGCAAAGAACTCACCGGCGCCAAAGAGCACGTCATCTCCATCGGCTTCAGCAGTCCGGACCACCTGGCGCGCCAGATCGTCACCGATATCTACAACTGGGAGCGAGAGCGTTCCGCCACCCCAGAACACGCCGACGCCGCTCCGTATCTCGCCGCCCTCCGCGACGCGACGGCCTACATCGATATCCGCGGTCTCCGTGTCGGCAATGAAGCCGTCCACCGCTTCCCCATCGAGGAACTGTATACCTCACTCACTACCGTGCTGGCAGACGAGGAAATATACGCCGAAGGCGACGAAGCCCCCATGCGGCGCCACCAGCCTGTGCCGCTCCAGCGCGCGTTGGACAACCGCTGCGTCGTGCTGGCCGGCAATCCGGGCGCCGGAAAATCCACCTTCCTGCGCCGCATCGCCTTCGCCGCCTGTGAGACCTTGCTCGGCCGCAATCCGCTGGCCGCCGCGGAGTTGATTCCCGTAACCCCCTGCCCGCTGCCGCTCCTGATTCGCGCCGCCACCCTGGCCAACTTCATTCGCCTGAAGAAACGCGACACGGCGCTCGACAGCGATTCGCCCGAGTGGCTCACCCTGTACCTACAGCACCACACACGGCCACTGAACGCCGCTTTCTTCCGCGCCCAGCTTGACGCCGGATGCCTGCTGCTACTGGACGGCATCGACGAAGTCCCCGACCAGATCGCGCGCAGAGCCATGGTGCGCCTGCTGGAACACACCGCCCGCATGTTCCCCAAGACCCACATTGTGGCGGCCAGCCGTCCGACGGCGCTGGGCGGCGAGACGGAGATTCACGGCTTCGTCACTGTCCAGATCGGCCCGCTGGACCGTAAGGCAGTAGACGCCTTTGTCGCCAACTGGTGCAAGGCCCTGCATAGCGATGCGGAAAAGGCCAAACAGCATCAAACCGAACTGCTGGATGCCATCCGCAGCCGCCCCGAAATCGAAGAACTCGCGGCCAACCCGGTCATGCTCACCGCCCTCGCCGCCCTGCACTGGAACCGCACCCGCCTCCCCGATCAGCGCAGTGAACTCTACCAATCCGTTCTCGAGTGGCTCGCCCAGGCGCGCGAAGAAAAGCGCAAGGATTGGCGCGAGGACACCACCGCCCGCATGTCCGCCGTCGAGTGCCTGGACAAGATGCAGCACCTCGCCTTCATCATGCACAGCGACCCGCGCGGACGTCAGGCCGAGATCACGCCGCACGCCGCCGCGCGCGAGCTGGCCCCCCGATTCCGCGACCTTCCCGAAGACGGGCGCATCGCCGCGGCCGAGCGATTCCTCGAAGAGGAGGAGACGGACAGCGGCATCCTGATCCGCCGTGGCAACACGCTGAGCTTCTGGCATCTCTCCTTCCAGGAGTACTTGGCCGCGAAGGTGCTGGCCGGGCGTGAAGCGGAGCGCCGCCGCCTGCTCTTTACCGAACAGAAGCTGTACCTCGCCGAGTGGCGGCCCACGGTGCTGTTGCTCGCCGCCGTTCTCTGTAGGCAAGACCGTGACCTCGCCGACAAATTCTTTCACGAGATACTGGACACCGTGGGACCGGACGCCCCGCTCGCGGGACGCGCGAGGTGCCTAGCCTTGATCGGCAGCGCCCTGCGGGATCTCAAATCTTGGGGATATCGTCTCACCGATCCCCGCTACCGGGAGAATCTGGATCGTTGCATGGCCATCTTCGATGCGCGAGAGGCGCGCAAACTGGACTTCGCCACGCGCCTGGAAGCGGCTGACGCCATAGGTCAGGCGGGCGATCCCCGGTTGGATCACAACGACCCCGCATACTGGGTGCGCGTCGAGGGCGGACCGTTCTGGATGGGCGCACAGAGCGCCGATCCCAAGGGCAGGAACTACGATCCGGAGGCCTTTGCGGATGAAGGGCCCGTGCATCAGGTCCAAGTCCCGCCGTTTGCCATGGGCCGCTACCCTGTGACGGTCTTCAATTATCTCCAATTTTTGGAAGCTGGCGGTTACAGCCAGGAAAGGATCTGGACGGCAGGCGGCTATGGCGAGTGCGCCGAGCCGAAGAACTGGCAGCGACAGTTGCGTTATCCGAATCGTCCCGTAGTGGAGGTGAGTTGGTTCGAGGCCGCGGCGTACTGCGCCTGGGCGGGCGGGAGGCTGCCCAGTGAGGCCGAGTGGGAGTGCGCGGCGAGAAGCGGCAGCCCAGGTGTCCGGTACCCCTGGGGCAATGAAGCACCCGATGAGTACCACGCGAACTCCGGCGGGGCCGGGCCCTTCCATCCGACTCCGGTTGGCCTTTACCCGGAAGGGGCCACGCTGTTTGGAATCCAGGATCTGGCAGGCAACTGCTGGGAGTGGGCAGGCGATTGGTGGCGGGACGATTACGAGAAGGAAGTCAAGTCACGTGAACACAAAGTCATCCGCGGTGGCGCGTGGGGCTACAGACCCAGAGACCTCCGCGTTTCTTACCATTTCAGGTGCCCGCCGGACTATCGTGACGGCGATCTCGGATTTCGTTGCGTCCGCGACCTGACAGTGACACCAACATAATATATATCTCGTCCCCCCTAAGCCGCTCTCCAGGAGGATCTTAGCGGAATTCGCCCAATCCG
>JAPKZC010000482.1:1663-10846 GCA_026394025.1 Candidatus Solibacter sp. | reverse complement strand
GGGGCCGACTGCCCGCCCTATGAAATCACGGGACTTAGACCCTCATTTTTGCGCCGGAAAGTAGCTAGAACCTCACTTCCACAGCCCGTCCCTCAAAGCGCGTCCGCTTCGTCGCGCTACCCATTTTCACTTCGAGTTCGCGCTTGCCCAGCAGCTTCGATCCGCTCGCCAGTTTCACCGACAGCGCCTTCCGGACGTCGTTCCACGCCAGTTGCAGTCCCATCCACTCGCCCTGGCGATAGTTGAACGAGTTGCCGTCGTCCTCGTACAGCAGGAACGCTCCATTCGCCCCCGGATATACCGTCACCGAAATTGGCCCGTCCACCTTCTCCGCGGTGTACTGCTTCAGCGGGCCCATGGGCATGATGGCTCCGGCGCGCACGTAGAGCGGCAGCGTCTCCAGGTCCACCGGACGCGTGATCTCGCGGCCGCCATCGACGCGCTCGCCGTTCCAGAAATCGTACCAGGCGCCGCGCGGCAGATAGACCTTGCGCGCCGTCGCGCCCTGCTCCACCACCGGAGCCACCAAGAGGTCGCGGCCCCACAGGAACTGGTCACCGCGCGCCACCGCCGTGGCGTCCTCGGGATAGTGCAGCCACAGCGCGCGCATCACCGGGACGCCGGTCTGCGTACACTCGCGCACCGCGCTATAGAGATACGGCATCATGCGGTAGCGCAGTTCGAGATACTTGCGGCAGATGGGTTCCACCCTCGCGTTGCGCAGTTCCTGCGCGTCCAGCGGCACGTTGGGCGTCTCGATGGGGCCCGTCTCGCCAGTGTTCCACCCCCACGGCAGGCGCAGCATCCAGGTGCGCCCGTGCGAGCGGAACAGCGTATTGAAGGCGCCGAACTGGAACCAGCGCACGTACAGTTCGCCGGTCAATTCCCTGGTCGGCACGAAGCCCCCGATGTCCGTGCCCCAGTACGGTATGCCCGTCAGTCCCGTATTCACGGCGATCGGAATGTGGTTGCGCAGCGTCTCCCACTGTGAATACACGTCGCCGCTCCACAGGAAGCTTCCGTAGCGCTGCATCCCGGCCTCCCAGTACATGCGGTTGCGCACCAGCCGCGACGGCGTATTCAGCGCGTCGCCTTCGTCGGGCCACCAGCCGTCCACCCCGGTATTCAGCACCGGACGGTGCATGTCCCAGTAGCAGCTGGGCTGCACTTCGGCGCGCTGCTTCGGGTCGCAGACATCCTTGGCCGCGCCGCGCATCTCGCGAATCCCGGTGGGATACGCCACGTGCAGCACCACTTTGAAATGGTCCTGGTGCAACTGATCGAATACCGCTTTCGGATCGGGGAACACTTTCTGGTTAAATGTGAACTCGCCATTATTGGTGTTCCAACCCGACGGACAAAATCCCGTTCCCAGATAGATCAGCGTGTCGCAGGGCAGTTTTTTTTCGCGGAACGTCTTGGCCTCCGCCAGCACCGCCTCGCGGCTGGCCAGCGTGCGGTGCGATTGGTGATAGCCGAAGCTCCACAGCGGCGGCAACTCGGCGTGCCCCGTGATCCGTGCGTACTCGGCCATGATGGTGGCGGGTTCTTTCGACGTCACAAAGAAGAGGTCGAGCGGCAGCGCGCCTTCACGCGACACGGGCAGGAATTTGCTCTCCGCGCCCGTGAAATCGAACGTGCCATACGGCGAGGGGATGAACATCGCCCAGCCACCCGTGCCCACCAGCCACTGGACGGGCACGCGCCCGCCGTGAGTGCGCAGTTGATATCCACCCTGCCCGCTGCGCATGCGGTCCGTGGACCCGCGCCGGTCAAACTGCGGCCCGCCCTGCCCCAGCCCCAACAGGGGCGCACTCCCCGTGACGAACGACACCGCCCCCGTTTCCCCATCCATCCTGATCTGCTGGACCGGTTCTCCCTTCGCCGTGACGATAGCCAACGCCAGCGGGTTCGAGGATAGCTTGATCGACACCCCACCGGCCTTCACGGTTCGCGCCGGGAAACTCCCGCTGAGCTTCGCCACCGGCGCGCCCCACTTTGCCTGCACCAGCGCGCCATCGTCCGCGGGGTCTCCTCCCACGGTCAGGCGGAAGGTGTGCGCACTCACCTGCGAAATCTCGACGTCCGCCTCCCCGGCCGCCGCCACGCTCGCCGGCCCGAGTAGCACTGCCCCGGCCGCGCCCAGCACTTCCCTGCGATTGAACTGTTTGCCCATTGGCCCTTCCCTTCAATTCCCCAAGTGCGATCGGCTACCTTCCGCCCGCCCGGTGTTCTTCCGGACAGCGTGAAATCAGCAAGGACACGGGCACCCGTGTGCCCGCCCCCTCGGAAATTCCGTGCGTGCGGTTGGGGTACTTCATCATACGAAAATCCCCCTCAAGTTGCAGGCAATGGAGGGCAGTGGGGTGGGGCTATCCGCTTTCGGCGGAACACGAGCGCCGGGGAGGTAATCCCCGTGAAATCAACAGACGCTGGGTACGGACACAAAAACCCGTCGGGCGCCCGGCGACGGTTGCGGGGTGCCCTTTGAGGCGGTCTCGCAATCCTTAGACCACTCGTCGATGTCTACCGCCGAGCCTCTGTAGTGCCCTCTCGCGGGCGCGCTGGCACTCCGTACAAGCCGGCAGATCCTTGGTTGCCAGATAATATTCGTCGCGCGGCGCAGCGATAGGCTGGCCGCAGAAGCTGAAAACGCTCAGCGGGCGAATGCTGTGGCGGATCCGAGTTGCTGAATGTTCGGTCATGGTGAACTCATCGCCNNNGCGGGGTGTCACGGAGGCCTCGCCCGCCGTCGCCGAAGTTAGTTCGTGCTCCATCTCAATAAAAGATTTTGAGACCTGGGAATCCTGTTGTCTGTACAAAAGTGAACACCGCCGGACAACTCGCTTCCGCCGGGCGGATTGGACTTTCCGGGGCGGTCAATCGTGGAGCACGACGTGGAGCAGCGAACTGTGAATGTGCAGGCCACCGTTGTATTCGATGAAGCCCAGTTTGCGGAACTTGTTCATGAAGAAGTTGACTCTGGCGCGGGTCGTGCCGATGATCTCCGCCAGCATCTCCTGACTCATGTTGGCAATCACCGGCTCCGTTTTGTCGGCCTTCCCGAAGTTCGCCAGCAGGAGAAGCACCCGCGCCAACCGCTTCTCACTGGAGTTGAAAAGCTGGTCCACCAGATCTTCCTCAATGCGAATGTTACGGGAGAGCAGATAGTGCAGGAACAACTCGGCAAAGGCCGGCTCATCGCGCAGCACCCGGATCATCTCCGGTTTTTCCAGGCGTACGGTCACGCAGTCGGTCATGGCGGTGGCCGTGCACATCCGTTTGAGCTGCCCTGCCAGGCAACCTTCGCCGAAGAAATCGTCACCCGTTAAGAGCGCGATCACCCCCTCTTTGCCCTGGCTGGAGACGACCGTGAGCTTCACTTTGCCTTTCTGGATCTGGAAAATGGCGTCGGCCCGGTCACCTTGCGAGAACACCACCTGGCCCTTCCGGTAAGCAGCAGGGGCCCTTCCATCGCCAACCTTGGCCCGGAGAAGCGTGGAATCGAGAAGGCGTATCGCCCTTTCTTTCGGTGCCATATTCGTCACGGCGGTGGAGCGCCGTTTGACGATATTCTGCCACGGTTTCGACCTACATTTCAAGAGATAAACAGACCTTAAACTCAACACCACGGCCCGGCCAGGATTCCACCGCCGCACTTCGCGTTCCCAGCACTCCGTGCGGCACGATATGTTAGAAAAGACACACCCATGACACCCGAAGAGTTTCGCCGCCTCGGCCACCAGATCATTGACCGCATCGCCGACTACCGCACCAGCGTCGCCGAACGTCCCGTGATGGCGCGCACCGCACCGGGCGAAATCAAAGCCGCCCTGCCGGCCGATCCGCCGCAATCGCCCGAGCCTTTCGACGCCATCCTCGCCGATCTCGACCGCATCGTCATGCCCGGCCTGTCCCACTGGCAGCATCCGAGCTTTTTCGGTTACTTTCCGTCCAACGGCGAACTCTCCAGCGTCCTCGGCGACTACCTCTCCACCGGCCTCGGAGTCCTCGGCCTTTCCTGGCAGTCCAGTCCCGCGCTCACCGAAATCGAGGAAGTGGCCACGGATTGGATGCGCCGCATGACCGGACTCTCGGCCGAATGGAGCGGCGTGATTCAGGACACGGCTTCCAGTTGTACGCTGGTCGCCCTGCTGTGTGCGCGCGAGCGTGCCACCAATTTCGGGCTCAACCGCGGCGGACTGCAATCCGAAGCCCAGCCACTGGTGGTCTACACCTCGGCGCACAGCCACAGCTCCGTGGATAAGGCGGCACTGCTCTCTGGCTTCGGCCGCGAGAACGTCCGCCACATCCCCAACGACGAGCACTTCGCCCTGCTCCCCAACGCCCTGGAAGAGGCCATCCGCGCCGATCTCGCAGCCGGGCGCAAACCCTGCGCCATCGTCGGCACCACCGGGACCACCGCCACCACCGCGCTCGACCCCATCGCCGCCATGGCGCGGATTGCGCGGCAATACGGTCTCTGGCTGCACGTCGATGCCGCCATGGCCGGCTCCGCCATGGTGCTTCCCGAATGCCGCTGGATGTGGCACGGCATCGAAGGCGCCGATTCACTGGTGCTCAATCCGCACAAGTGGCTTGGCGTGGCCTTCGATTGCTCGCTCTATTACGTGCGCGATCCCGAGCACCTCATCCGCGTAATGTCCACCAGCCCCAGCTATCTTCGCACCGCCGCCGACGACAAGGTGAAGAATCTGCGCGACTGGGGTCTGCCGCTGGGGCGGCGCTTCCGCGCGCTAAAGCTCTGGTTCCTGATCCGCGAGCAGGGCGTCACCGGATTGCAGGCCCGCCTGCGCCGCGATCTGGCCAACGCGCAGTGGCTGCTCAACACAATCCGCCAAACCACGCATTGGCGCGTGCTGGCGCCGGTACCTCTGCAGACTTTGTGCGTCAGGCACGAGCCTCCCGGGCTGGCCGGCGAAGCGCTCGACGCCCACACGCAGGCTTGGGCCGACCGCATCAATCGCTCGGGCGAGGCGTACCTCACGCCGGCGATCCTCGATGGACAATGGATGGTCCGCGTCTCCATCGGCACCCTCCTCACCGAACGCGAGCATGTCGAGAGGCTTTGGCGGGTCATGCGAACCGAGGCGGAGGGCGTGGCGTAGCGGTTGCTTCCTGCAACCCTGGCGAAGGTGTCCAAAAGACCGGCCTTCAACCCGAAGATCTGTGATGGCGCCGCTCACGCGGGCCTCAAGTCTTGTGGGAAACTTGGCCGGATTAGTCCTGGGGAACGCGCTCGCGACCTTGTATGCCGCTCCATCGGGGCGCATCTGTTGAACGGCGGCGAAGATATCTTCGAAACCCGCATGCCCCGCCCCACCCACTCTCCCGACTCCTTCAACAGTTCCGCCAGATACTTGCCCCAGATGGCCGGAATCGAGTGCGTGCCGTGGCCGCGCGTCTCATCGCTGGTGGGAATCAGTATGTAGCGCCCGCGCTTCACGCGTTTGATTTCGCGCTCCAGAATGCCCAATTCGGGAGGATTCACCTGGTCGTCGGCCGAGTTCACGGCAAAAAGCGGCGCCTTGATCTTCTCTAGACCGGGCCGCGGATTGTAATCGCGCGAGGAATCGAAGTGGTACAGCATATCGTTTGCGTCCACTGGCCGCGCATCGTAAAAGCGGCGTTCGAACAGGGCGTCAGCCTGCTCGCGAGTCGGTGCCTGCTTGAGTAGTTGCAGGGGACTCGACGTCATCATGAAGAGGGCGAAATTCGCTGCCACCATGTTGCTCAACGGACCCTGGTACTCGCCGTTGTTCCAGTTCGGGTCGCGTTTTATGGAATCCATGATCATCTTCCGCAGCATGCGATTCCGTCCGCCGATCTCCACCGGCGCCGCCGCCAGCGGCATCAGCGCGTCCATGAAGTCCGGGTACATCGTGCCCCACATCCACGTGTGCATGGCCCCCATCGAGGTCCCCATCACCAGCCGCAGATGATTCACCCCCAGCTTTTCGGCCACCACCCGGTACTCGCCGTGCACCATGTCCGTGTAGGTGTAATGTGGGAACTTCATGTGCAACCCGTCGCTCGGCTTGCTGGATTTTCCGTGCCCGATATCATCCGGCAGGATGATGAAGTACTTCGTGGCATCCAGCAGTTGCCCCGCGCCGAAGAGTTCTCCGGCGAAAGTGGGCGTGAGAAATCCGTGGCCGCTGCCCCCGGTGCCGTGCATGATCAGCACCGCGTTGGTCACCAGGCCCGCCGCGTTCTTCACCGGCGTACCGATAGTCGTGTAATGCAGATTCAGCCGCGGCAGCCTTTCGCCGTTGGTGAATGCGAAGTCCGTGACCACGTAATCGTCTTCGTTGGGCGAGGGGTAATCCGCAGCCGCCAGCGGTGTGGCCAGAAACACAAGTAACGCGGCACGTGCAATTCGCAACATGCCAACGATCCTATCGCATGCTGGGAAGCGATGCGATTGCTTCGCGCACCGGCGTCCGCGCGCACCCGCACGGTCCACCTGGATCGCGATTTCCCAAAGTTAGGCAGGTTGATTCGGACGTGCGCGCCCTGAAAGGCGGTAATCTGATTCTTCGAGTTGATTATGCGAAACTTTTCCTGCTCCTGCTTCGCCGCTACGTCATTGCTGCTGGGCCTCGCCGCCGCGGCTTCCACCGAAATCAAGATTGGCGCCGACCGGCGCATCCGCATCAACGAAGACTGGCGCTTTTTAAGAGGTGAAGCCGCCGGCGCGGAGCAGCCGGCTTTCAGCGACGCCGCCTGGCGTGCGCTCGACCTGCCCCACGATTGGGCCATCGAGGGCCCGTTCGACCGTAAGATCAGTCCCCACAGCGGCGCACTGCCCTTCTTCGGCGTCGCCTGGTATCGCAAGCATTTCACGGTGCCGGCCAGCGCCAGGGGCAAGTACTTAAGCGTCCAGTTCGATGGCGCCATGTCGAATTCCACCGTCTGGATCAACGGCCAGAAGGTGGGCGGGCGTCCCTACGGGTACGAAAGCTTCGCGCTCGATCTCACGCCCTACATCAAGTTTGGCGAGGAGAACGTGCTGGCCGTGCGGCTGGCGCCCGAAGATCAATCCTCGCGCTGGTATCCCGGCGCCGGCATCTACCGCAACGTGTGGCTCAACGTCACCGGAGCGGTACGCGTCGCGCAATGGGGCAGCTACATCACCACGCCTGCCGTCACCGACGGCAAGGCCACGGTGGTTATCCGCACCGAAGTGGAGAACAAGGGCACCGAGGAAGCGCGCGTCACGCTGGAGACCGCCATCCTCGATGCGGCGGGCAAACAGGCCGGCCGCGCCAGCAATAACGTCACCATCCCCGCCGGCGGCAGGCAGAACGTGTCGGCCAGCATCGACGTCGCCAGCCCGCATCGCTGGGATTTGGATACTCCGTACCTCTACAGCGCGGCCAGCACCATCCGCGAAGGCACCCGGCAGTCCGACCGTTACGTGACGGAATTCGGCATACGCACCATTGAGTACACGAAGGACAAGGGTTTCCTGTTGAACGGCCGTCCGCACCGCTTCAACGGCGTCTGCATGCACCACGACCTGGGAGCGCTCGGCGCAGCCATCAATCGCCGCGCGCTGGAGCGCCAATTGGAAATCATGAAGTCGGCGGGTGTGAACGCCATCCGCACCAGCCACAATCCGCCCGCGCCGGAACTGCTCGAACTCACCGACCGCATGGGCCTGCTGGTGATGGACGAGGCCTTCGACATGTGGGAGATCCCCAAAATCCGCAACGGGCTCTCCAAATATTGGAAGGAATGGTACGAGGCCGACCTGCGCGAATTCATCCGCCGCGATCGCAATCACCCCAGCGTTGTGCTGTGGAGCATCGGCAACGAGATCCCCGAACAGAGCCGCCCCGAGGGCGGCCAACTGGCGCAGAAGCTCACCAACATCGTCCACGAAGAGGACCGCACCCGCCCCACCACCGCGGGCTTCAACAACGACACCGGCGCCATCAAGAACGAGCTCGCCTCCGCGGTGGATATTCCGGCCTTCAACTACAAGCCCGCTAAGTACGCCCAGATCCTCAAGGATCACCCCAACTGGATCATCTTCGCTTCCGAGACTTCGTCCGGCGTCAGCTCGCGCGGCGTCTACCACCTACCCATCGAGAAGTACCAGAAGCATGCTTCGCTGCAACTCACCAGCTACGATGTGATCGCGCCTCCGTGGGCGTACATTCCCGACGTCGAGTTTGACGCGCAAGAGAAGAATCCCAACGTCCTGGGCGAGTTCGTCTGGACCGGCTTCGACTACCTCGGCGAACCCACCCCTTACTTCAATGGCCGGGGTGCCGGCAACGACGCCGACTGGCCCTCGCGCAGTTCCTACTTCGGCATTGTGGACCTCGCCGGCTTCCCGAAAGATCGCTTCTACCTCTACCAGAGCCACTGGACCACGAAGCCGATGGTCCACCTGCTGCCGCACTGGAACTGGGCCGGAATGGAAGGCAAGCCGATCCCGGTGATGTGTTACACCAACGCCGAGGAGGTTGAGTTGTTCCTCAATGGCAAATCGCTGGGCCGCAAGAAGCGTTTCTCCGAACCCGTGGAACTGCCGGTCGGCAACAACGCCGGCGCGAACGGAAAATTCCAATCCAAATACCGTCTGATGTGGCAGGTGGCTTACGCACCGGGCGCGTTGAAAGCCGTGGCCTACCAGGGCGGGAAGAGCATCGCCACCACCGAGATCAAGACCGCCGGCGCGCCCGCGCGAGTCGTGCTGGCGCCGGACCGTGCGGCCATCGCCGCCGATGGCGACGATCTCTCGTTTGTCACAGTGCGCGTGGAGGACAAGGACGGCAACTTCTGCCCCACCGCCGACAACCTGGTGAAATTCGCCCTCGAAGGTCCGGCCAAGATCGCCGGCGTGGACAACGGCAACGCTGCCAGTGTCGAGCCCTTCCAGGCCGACTATCGCAAGGCGTTCAACGGCCTCGCGCTCCTGATCGTGCGCAGTGAACGCGGCAAGGCGGGGCGGGTTAGGATCACCGCCACCGGCGAGGGGCTGCGGACAGGGGAGACCGCGGTCACGACGAAGTAGCCGGGCGCGACCCCAGCGCCCCCAGCAGTTTCGCGGAATATCCGGCAAATGCCGCCCGTCCGCTGGGAGTCAGACGGCATACGGTCAGCGGCAACTTGCCCTTGAATTTCTTCTTGATCGCCACGTAGCCGGCC